>JAADHG010000204.1 GCA_013151975.1 Chlorobiota bacterium
ATGGATGTTGCATGAGACTGTTGAAGAATAATAAAAATAAACACATGAAAACTATTTACCTAACATTATTATTTATTACCATTAGTTTTACAACTATTCAATCTCAAGAAACAAAGCGGATTGAGGTTACTGGTAGAATTGTTGTTAAAAACCCAGATGTCGAAGGGGTTACTATTTATAATACCTCATCAAACAGAGGCACTATAACAGATGAAAAGGGAAGGTTTAAAATTAAAGTAGCACTTAACGATAGAATTGAAATTTCAGCACTTCAATTTAAAGATTTTAAAATAATTATTGATAGCGAAATTATAAAATCGAAAGCATTAACCGTTTTTTTAATTGAAAAAATCAATAAATTGCCTGAAATAGTACTATTGCCCTATGGTCTTTCAGGAGATTTACCAACAGATGTTGCAAATACAAATACGGTTAATCCAGATTTGGATGCTTTATATTTTGGCTTAGATAATCTTGATAAGATCGATTTTACTGCCGATTATCTTTCTGGTATAAGAAACACAGCAATGACGGATAATACTTTATATTATTCAGCAGATGCAATTAAGATTATTGGGTTACTTTTTAAACCTATTTTTAATTCTAAGAACAAAAAGAATAAACTCCTTAATAGTAGTGCAACAGAAGAAGAGATTACTAAAAAATACTCTACTGAGTATTTAATGCAAAGACTTAATATACCTAAGGAACATATTATGGAATTTGTTTATTATGTTGAAGATGCTGGTTTAGATAAAAGATTATTAGATAATGGGCACGAGTTGGAGTTCTTAGATCATTTAATTAAAAAAAGCAAGGAGTTTCAAAAGGTGAAGAATGGCAAAAATTAGAATTCTATTTTTTCTATTTTGCTTATTTTTTGTGAATATTATTTGGTCGCAAACTATTGAAATTAATGGTGTTGTAAAAGGTGTCTCTGATGTTGAAAATATTCATGTAATTAATAAAACATCTAATAAATTTACAACAACCAATAAAATAGGAGGATTTAA
Organism: Chlorobiota bacterium; assembly: GCA_013151975.1. Classification (GTDB taxonomy): domain Bacteria; phylum Bacteroidota; class Bacteroidia; order Flavobacteriales; family Flavobacteriaceae; genus JAADHG01. The sequence goes on from JAADHG010000204.1 coordinate 1,014, forward strand.
GCTTCTAGTAAAGCTTAACGATACCCTTGTGTTTTCTTCAATTCAATATAAGCTAAAGTCAATTGTAGTTTCCTCCAAGAATATAAAAGAACAATACATTGTCGTAAATTTAACTGAAAACGTTAATGTTTTGGATGAAGTTATAGTCGGCAAAGTACTTACTGGAAATTTAGATTCAGATATTAATAACTCAGAAGCAGAACGACCAATTGACTTTTACGATGTTGGTATACCAGGATATACAGGGAAGCCAAAAACACAAAATGAAAGGCGTTTGTATGAAGCAGACCATGGTAAGTTTATAAATGGAGTAAATGGAAGTACTTATGGTTTAGGGTTTGGAATTAATTTTAATAAAATATTAAATAGAATTACAGGAAGGACTAAAAAATTAAAATCATATGTAAGATTAGAGTCCAATGACGTTTTGTTGACCAAAATAAAATCAAGATTAACAGACAACTTTTTTAAAGTTTATACACTTGATGAAACATTGAGAACAGATTTTTTTTATTTCTGCTCAGAAGACAAAAATTTTGAAAAGCGATGTAAAGGAAAAAGTGATATTGAAGTTTTTGAGTTCCTTGCTGAAAAGATTGTAGTATATAAAAGCAATTTAAAAGAAGATAAAGATTAACATTTTTTTGGAATATTTTTTGAACTATCAACAGTCATAATAATTACATTTGTCAAATCAGTAATCAAAAACTGTTACTCAAAAAAACATGAGATCGATTAAAATTTTATTTTCTGCCTTACTTATACCATTATTTGCATTTACAACAGCTCATAAATTTTATGTAAGTGTAACACAAGTTGAATATATAAAAGAAAAACAATCTGTTCAAATAATAGCACGTGTTTTTATTGATGATTTTGAAGAACTACTTCGTAAGCGTTACGACGAAAATATAACCTTAGATGTTTCGAAAGATGAAAGTACTATTGATACTTATATTAAAAAGTATCTGTTTGCAAAAATTCAAATAGAAATTAATGGTGATTTTAAAAAGCTTAAATTTTTGGGAAAAGAATATGAAGATGATATTATGTATTGTTACCTTGAAATTACTGATGTAGAGTTTATTAATTCTTTCAGGATTACAAACCAATTGTTGTTTGATGTATTTGAAGAACAACAGAATATTGTAAAAACAAATATTAACTCTAAAAGAAAAAGCTTTATGCTGACTCCTAATAACGATTCTGGAGTGTTAAACTTTAATTAAAAAATTAATTACTTCTTCAAAAAAAGCTACTTTCAACGCTTAAAAATTGTAACTAAAATCTATAATGAAAAGACTTAAGTATTTATTCCTTTCCGTACTATTTGTTTCGGTTGGAGTTTTTGCCCAAGAGGACAAACAACCTGAGCGTAAACCAGGTCATACAAACACAAACAAATTCAAAGAGTTGTATGATGAGTTTGCAACGCCTAATATGTTTAGAACAGGATCTGGAGCTCCTGGACCAGCTTATTATCAGCAACAAGCAGATTATAAAATGGATATCGAGCTTAATGATGCTAAAAAAACCTTATCAGGATATGAAACTATTACATATACCAATAATTCTCCAGACGAATTAAAATATTTATGGGTTCAATTAGACCAAAATATGAGAGCCAAAGATTCTAAAACGCCTTTAATTCAAGGTAGTGGTTTTAGGCAAGCACAAAGACCATCTTCTTTTACTTCAAGATATATGAAAGAACCATTTGATGGTGGCTTCAATATTCAAGAAGTAACAGATGTAAATGGAAAGCCTTTACCTCATATGATTAATGGAACGATGATGCGTGTTGAAATTCCTAGTTCAATGCATACTGGAGATAAATTCTCATTTAAAATAAAATGGTGGTATAATATTAATGATCATGTAAAAGATGGTGGTCGGTCAGGATATGAATATTTTGAGGAGAATGACAACAGAATTTATGTAATTGCTCAGTTCTATCCTAGAATGGCAGTTTATAATGATGTGGAAGGATGGCAAAATGCACAATTTTTTGGGCGTGATGAATTTGCATTACCGTTTGGGAATTTTGAAGTAAATATTACAGTGCCTGCAGACCATATTCTTGACGGTACCGGAAGATTGATGAATAGGAAGGAAGTATTTTCAAAAACAATGATGAAGCGTTATGAACAAGCAAAAAAATCGTTTGATAAACCTGTATTAATTGTTACACAAGCTGAAGCTGAGGTAGCTGAGAAGAGTAAAAGCAGTAGTAAGAAAACATGGAAACTATATGCTGAGAATGTACGCGATTTTGGATTTGCAACATCACGTAAATTTATTTGGGATATGATGGCTGTTAAAATTGGAGGAAAAGATGTAATGGCAGTATCATTATATTCCAAAGAAGGAAATCCATTATGGGAAGATTGGTCAACAAAAACAGTAGCAAGTACACTTATTTCGTATTCTAAAATGACCTTCGATTATCCTTATCATAAAGCTATTTCTGTGCACGCTCCAATGGGAATGGAATACCCAATGATTTGCTTCAATTTTGGTCGTCCAGATAAAGATGGAAATTATAGTGATAGGATAAAATATGGTATGATGGGCGTTATTATTCATGAGGTAGGGCATAACTTTTTTCCTATGATTGTGAATAGTGATGAGCGTCAATGGACATGGATGGATGAAGGGTTAAATACATTTGTACAATATGTAGCCGAACAAGACTTCGGTAAATTGTATCCAGCAGCATTATCCGAAGGACATGATAATTACCCTTCACGTCGTGGACCAGCAAAAAATATAGTACCATATATGGGAGGTGATCAAGATTTTATTTCTCCTATTATGAGTAAAGGGTTAAACGTTCATCAATTTGGAAATAACGCTTACGGAAAACCAGCAACTGCACTAAATATTTTAAGAGAAACAGTAATGGGTCATGACTTATTTGACTACGCTTTTAAAGAGTATGCTAGACGCTGGATGTTTAAACACCCAACACCAGAAGATTTCTTTAGAACCATGGAAGATGCTTCTGCAATGGATTTAGATTGGTTTTGGAGAGGATGGTTCTATACTACTGATTATGTAGATATAGGCGTAAAAGACGTTAAGAAATACTATGTAACTTCCACACCGAATGCATATGGAAAACGAATATCTGAACGCTATGGAATAGATCCAAACAGTTTATTATACTTGGTTGAAGAGGGAAGTGATGAGTTTGATGAAAGTATGAGAGAGGGCACGCCAACAGAAAATTCTACTTTATTAAAAGAATATTTAATGGATAATTTTACTGCTGAAGAGCGTAAAAGTATTAAAGAGCCAAAGTATTTTTATAATGTTACTTTTGAAAAACCAGGAGGCTTAGTAATGCCTCTTATTGTTGAATATTCTTATGCAGATGGTACGAAAGAAAAGGTGACTTATCCAGCACAAATTTGGAGGCTTAATGATAATGAAATAAGTAAAGCAATAGCTTCTGATAAAGAGATTATTGCTATTAATGTCGATCCAGATTTAGAAACTGCTGATGTTGATACCTCTAATAATTCTTGGCCAAAAGAGGTTAAACAAAGTCAGTTTGATAAGTTTAAAAGCAAGAATTAGTAGGATGAATAGTTAAAATATATAAAAGCCGACTTTTTTAAGTCGGTTTTTTTATACTTGTAAAACTTACTCACTATATTTGTACTGTGATACAACAAGCAACATTTTTATTTATTAGCGGTGCTGAAATTACTGTAATCCTTTTTATAGTAGTCATGGTTTTTGGTGCCGATAAAATTCCTGAAATAGCTCGCGGACTAGGGAAAGGGATGCGTACACTTAAAGATGCCACTAACGATATTAAACACGAAATCTCTAAAAGTGCAGAAAATCATGGCATTGATACAGATATTGTAAAAGATGTGAACAAAGAGATTAATAAAGTTAAAGAAGGTTTAGATGATTTTACAGGTTCGGTAAAAAGAAAGCTAAAATAATTGTAGTTTTTCTTTCTTATAAGGAAATAGAGTAAAATTTCATTGATACTGTTTATAAAAATTACTTTTTAAAAACTCCAAAAACAGCACTCTCATTTTCGCTCCAAATTTTGAAAATATATTTTCCAGTTGCAAATTTATTCATGTTTAGACTTAAAGTGAAAACATTTTCAAATTTTTCTGATAAAATTAGCCTTCCAGATATATCAATAATTTCAAGGTTTATTAACCTATGAGATACATCGAAATTAAAAGTTACAATTCCGTTTGTTGGATTAGGATAATACGAAATAGAATCATAAAAAGAATTTTCTGAAACACTTAGCGTTACATCACAAGATGTTGCTCCTTCTGTAGATGTTGTAGTGCCTTGAGGACAGTTTATACATACTATTTGTCCAGATTGATCAGTAAATGTACCAATGGGACAATTTGTACATGCAATACTTCTAGTAGTACTAGAGAATGTTCCAGGAGGGCAATTATCACAGACTACACTTCCTGAATTACTTTGAAATGTACCAGCAGGACAATCAATACAAGCTATATTTCCAGTCGTGCTACTAAATGTTCCAGGTGGACAAGTATCACATGAAGCACTTCCAGTATTACTTTGTGAAGTTCCAGCAGGACAGTTTTGACAAAATGTACTTCCAACGGTGTTTGCAAAAGTTCCAGCAGAACAATCAATACATACAACACTTCCAGAAACACTTGAAAATTTCCCAACGGGACAAGAAATAGGAGCAGTTATATTTCCCCCAGGGCTAAACGTTCCTGGAGGGGCATCAACATAGATACAATTAGTTAAGTCAATATATTGCCCAGGAGGAGCATTATTTAAAGTGCATTGTGAATTAATAACATTTGGAAAGTACAATATTGTGCTAAATAGAAGAGCATTAATGATTAGTTTCATTTTAGTGTTAGTTTTTATAAATATATAAAATATTCTATAAACCCACTTATTAGTTATTTCTTTCTACA
>JAADHG010000182.1 GCA_013151975.1 Chlorobiota bacterium
AGTTTGGTGACACGTATGCGAAACCGATACAAGCCGAGTGTTTACGAGCCTTGTTGAGGTTGAAGTTATTGCGTACAACGGTTTGTGTATGATTTCGTTGCGTGTTTCAACAACTAATTTAGCAAATACAAACCGAATAGAAAATCCGCGAGGATTTTCGTAAGTAGGCTAGAACTAGCAATTAATTATACACGTTGTTGTGTGTAGTTTTTTATGATTCGGATAGTATAAACTTATTAGTGAATTCGTTCATTTTGCTTTCGTGATTTTCAATTTCTTTCAAGGTTTCTAACAATGTCTGTAACTCTCCATCTGCAATATTTTTCAGTTTCTTTTCTGATAAAGCTTTATGTTGAATAAAATTTTGTACTAATTCATTGTGAATTATATTTTTTTGAACTGGCACAACTAAAGATTGTAGTCTTGTTATAATTTCTTCAAAATATTCGATTAAATGTTTTGTGCTATTTATTGTTTTTAAAAGCTTAATTTTTGAATCGGGTTCATCAATAAGTTCAGAGCTATTATATAACGGCTTATATCCATTTGCCATAATCAGTCTAATTTTCGATTTCCAACTATCAATTAAGTGTGTTGGTAAAATATCAGGATATTTTTCTGCAACTTTTGATAATAACTTATTGTAAATATCATTTAGTTCGTCCAAATGAGAATCTGTTATAATTCTATTGTGAGCTTCTTCTCTTCTAATTAAATTAAGATTATCAATCAAGTGTTCAAAATCGGTTTTTCTGTTAAATAACGTTTTAAAATCTGGCCAATAGGTTGTGATTATTTTTTTTAATTGTAAAATATATGTGTATTCTATTAGAACACTTCCATCATTTATTTCAAATCCAAATTGATTATTGTAAGTGTCCTTTATACTTTTTCCTAGCTTATTGTTAAGTGTTAAATTCCACCAATCTTCTCCATGTTTTTTTGACAGTATGTCCTTAATAATTTTACGAAATGTTATTTCTATTTCTGAAATTATTTTTTTTGCCATCGCCATGCGATAATCGTCTGTGTTTTCTTGAAAGATTGTGGATTTCATCCATTCAATAGAATTACCTGCTCCAATCTGTTCAGCACTTGCCTTTGATGATAGAGCATACAACAATTCAATATCCTCTTTGTTGTAAGCTCTTACAGCATAAGATTTAAATTTAATGTCATCGTATGGATCATCTCTAAAGAATCCGTTGAAGAATCCCACTATAGAGGCAATTTCTAGTTTAATGTCTGTAGAGTTTTCTTTGTGAGGATAGAATTCACATGCAAGAGTGTCATCATTTATCAATTTTATATCCTTGACTTGAATATTTTGTTTAGAACCACCAAATATGTCTAAATTTTCTAAACCTATCTTTATAGTTTCTAAAAGAGTTGAAAGAGTTGTTTTATTAGTGTTTTCCGTTTTTGAAGATTTATTTTTGCAACATTTTTTATATTTCAAACCACTTCCGCAATAACATTTTTCGTTTCTTCCTAGTTTCATTCTATCTGTTGGTCAAAATTACACACAACTTGTTATATGAGGAATAAATATACTCATTATCAGTTAATATTACGGGATAATAGGAATTTTTGTTCCCCCTTTTGGGTTTTTGTTAATGATGCTAATGCCGTATCTAGTGGACTGCGAATATCTAATAAATCTTTTCGTGCAATATGTGTATAAATCATCGTGGTTTCTGGCTTAGCATGTCCAAGCAATTCTTGTATATATCGTAAATCTACACCTTGTTCTAGTAAATGAGTAGCATAACTATGGCGTAATGTATGAGGTGTTACAATTTTATTAATCTTTGCTATTTTACAATAACGATGCAAAAACTTTCTAATACTACTAGCCGAATATGCTTTCCCTTTTAACCCTTCTACAAAAAAAGTAGTTGGCTTATAGGTTATAAAGTAATTTTGAAGCAGTGGTAAAAAACTTTCTGCTAAAACTACATATCTATCTTTACGGCCTTTACCATTTTTAACAATTAACTGCCTCCTATCAATATTTATATCGTTAAGTTTTAGATTAAGTAATTCACTAATACGTAAACCGCAAGAATATATTAAGGCAATAATGGCTCTATGTTTTAAATTTTGAGAACAACGTATCACGTCAATAACTTCTTCTTGAGAAAGTACAGTTGGTAATTTTCGAGATTTTTTTGGACGTTGCAATTGTAACTCATCAATTTTACAGTTAGGATAAAATTTTGCAAACAATTTCACGGCACTTACAAATTGCCTATGTGTGCTTATTGCGTAGTGTCGTTTAATAAAAACATTTTCTACAAATTGTTCAACAGCTCTATTATCAAGCGATTCAATTTTTATATCATTGTAATAAGCTACTAAATCTGCAATAAAAAAAGTATAAATACTTATAGTGCTTTTACTATATCGTTTTCCTTTTAGGTATGTATAGTATGCGTTTAATAACTGTCTATTTTTAGTAGTTAAATCTCGTTTTCCTTTCCGGATAATTATTTTAGGTTTGTCTTCTTTTTTAAATAATACCGAGCTATCTATAAAAGCATTTCCTTTAAATACTGAAAAGATAAGCTTTAAATTTTTTGGATTATTTTTAAGATACCAACATTTTAAGGTCATACTCCATGTAGCACGTAATGAGGCTTTGGTAATTAATATTAAGTCCTCATTATAATCAAATTCAAGACAAATTTGATTGTCATTTCTATGACGAATACGCTTTAAAGTTACAATTGGTAATTCCTTCATTTTTAGAGTATAAACTATAAAAATACAAAATTTTGAATTACAATATCAATGCGCCTCTAACCAATTGTTACCAGTATCTAAATCGACAACCAAAGGTACAGCTAGTTGATAAGCAGCCTCCATTTCGGTTTTAACTAATGTTTTTATTGTGTCCAACTCAGGTTTAAACACATCAAAAACCAATTCATCATGTACTTGTAATAACATTTTGGTTTTGTAGTTGCCAGCTTCCAATTTATTGTAAATATTAATCATTGCAATTTTAATAATATCGGCTGCACTACCTTGTATAGGTGCATTAACAGCATTACGTTCGGCAGCACCACGTACAACGGCGTTACGGGAATTAATGTCTTTTAAATAACGGCGACGTCCTAAAACGGTTTGTACATATCCATGGTCTCTGGCAAAATCTATTTGTTCACTTATATAGTTTCTAAGCTTTGGATAGGTTTGGTAATAGGTTTCGATTAATTCTTTAGACTCACTACGAGATAAATTGGTTTGATTACTTAATCCAAACGCAGATACACCATAAATAATACCGAAATTAACCGTTTTAGCATTACCACGTTGCTCTCTGGTAACTTCATTAATGGGAACATTAAATACTTTTGCAGCGGTGGAGGCATGTATGTCTTCCCCGTTTTTAAACGCGGATATCATATTGTCTTCTTCGCTTAAGGCAGCAATAACACGTAACTCTATTTGCGAATAATCGGCTGCTAATAAAATATAATCATCACCTCGTGGAATAAACGCTTTTCGCACTTGGCGACCACGCTCTGTACGAATAGGGATATTTTGTAAATTAGGATTGTTACTACTTAAACGCCCTGTAGCAGCAACGGTTTGCATATAGTCTGTATGAACACGTCCTGTTTGCTCTAAAACTTGATTTGGCAATGCATCAACATAAGTGCTCTTCAATTTTGCTAAACCACGATACTCTAAAATATGTCTAATAATTTCGTGGTCTTTGGCCAAATATGACAAAATATCTTCAGAAGTGGCATATTGCCCTGTTTTTGTTTTTTTAGGTTTATCAACAAGTTTTAGTTTTTCAAAGAGGATGATTCCTAATTGTTTTGGTGATGCAATATTGAAAGCCTCACCTGCAGCGTCGTAGATTTTAGATTCTAATGTTGCAATATCGGCATTTAAATCTTCTGAAAGTGAATGTAAAAACTTGGCATCTAAGGTAATGCCTTCCAATTCCATAGAAGCCAGTACCTTTACCAACGGAATTTCAAGTTCATCAAACAACTTTTTGGTATTGGCTTCGGTAAGTTCACCTTGAAAGTGTTCCTTGAGTTGAAGCGTAATATCGGCATCTTCTACAGCATATTCGGTTTGTTGTTCAAGTGGGACTTCTCGCATAGAGAGTTGATTTTTCCCTTTCTTACCTATTAGTTCGGTTATAGAAATAGGTGTATAGTTAAGGTATGTTTCAGCCAATACATCCATATTATGACGCATATCAGGATTAATAAGGTAATGCGCAATCATAGTATCAAACAATTGTCCTTTTACCGTAATGTTATACTTGGCTAAAACCTTAATATCGTATTTTAAATTCTGACCAATTTTTTCAATATGATCTGCTTCAAAAAATGGACGTAATTGCTCCATGAGCTCTTGAGCCTCTTCTTTTTGCTCAGGAAAAGGCACGTAAAACCCTTTGCCTATGTCCCAAGAAAAAGCAATACCTACCAATTGTGCAGTAATAGGGTTTATACTTGTGGTTTCTGTATCAAAACAAACTGAAGGTTGTTGCATTAATTTATCAAGAAAGAGTTTCATGGATAATCCAGGAGTAACACTTTGGTAAAAATGCGATGTGGTTGCTATAGTTTTTCTGCTGAAATCATTTATTGTTTCTGTAGCTGTGGATGCTTCTTCTCCTCCAAATAAAGAAAATTGTCCAGATCCTGCAGCTGATGGTTTAGAAGAGGTGGATTTTTGCCCATTCTGTCCTGCGGACATCTCTTCCAAATGGAGAGAATTATTACTGTTTCTATTGTTGCTATTTGAAGTTTCCGAAGCAAATGTTTTTACTAAATTTTCTGTGAGTCTCCGGAATTCTAATTCCTGAAAAATTTGTTTAACAGCATCAATATCTGGAGTGTTGAGTTCAAAATCGTGCTCATCAAACGATACAGGTACATCAAGCATTATACGAGCCAACTTTTTTGAAAGCAATCCCAATTCGGCATTGGCTTCTATTTTTTCTTTCATTTTGCCTTTCAACTCATGCGTATGTGCTAATAAGCCTTCCATACTCCCATATTGTGCTAAGAATTTTTTGGCTGTTTTATCGCCAACCCCTGGAAGACCTGGAATATTATCTGCAGCATCTCCTTTCATACCTAAAAAATCTATAACTTGATCGGGATGTTCTATTTCAAATTTTGCTTTAACCTCAGGAGTTCCCCATGTTTCGTAACCACCACCAAACATAGGCCTGTACATAAAAATATTATCGGAAACCAATTGTGCAAAATCTTTATCGGGAGTTACCATAAAGGTTTTGTAACCTTGTTTTTCAGCTTGTTTGGCAAGTGTGCCTATAACGTCATCTGCTTCAAAACCCTCCTTTACAATAATAGGAATATGCATCGCTTTTAAAATACTTTCTATATACGGAATTGCAATTTTAATAGCTTCAGGCGTTTCATCTCTGTGGGCTTTATATTCTGGAAATAATTCTTTTCTATCAACACTTCCGCCTTTATCAAAACACACACCTAAATGGTCTGGGCGTTCTCGTTTAATAACATCTAATAAAGAATTTGTAAACCCTAATATGGCCGAGGTATCTAATCCTTTTGAATTGATTCTTGGGTTCTTAATAAAAGCATAATAACCACGAAATATTAAGGCGTATGCATCGAGAAGAAATAGTCTTTTTTGTTCTGACATGTAATGTGTATTGAAGACTATAAAACTACAAATTTTGAATTTAAAAGTAAACGCTATTAAAAACAAAAAAGCCACACAGGGTGTGACTTTTTAAGCTATACATTATTTGTTGAATTAATTAACTCATTACAGTAGCTTTACGCTTTAATTGTAAACTCTTTATATATGCCTTAACGCTAATAATATCGTTACTTTTTTTATAGTTAAGGTCTAAATTTTGTGTTTTTGGATTAATACTAATAGGATC
>JAADHG010000192.1 GCA_013151975.1 Chlorobiota bacterium
TAAGCATTCATACCATGTTCATGTGTATCTAAACCTTCTAACTCTTCTTTCTCGGATACTCTGATACCAACTGTTTTCTTCATAATATAAATAATAACAAAAGACGAGGCTATACAAATTGCAGCATACGATGCAACACCAATCAATTGACTAATAAACTGATTCATACCAGCTAACTTACCAAATATACCAACAGCTAATGTTCCCCAAATACCACATATTAAATGTACAGCAATAGCTCCAACAGGGTCATCTAATTTCAGCTTATCAATTAGTGATACAGCAAATACAATTATAGTTCCTGCTATGGCACCAATTAAAATAGCATCTGTCGGATTCATTTGATCTGCTCCTGCAGTAATACCAACTAATCCTCCCAATATTCCATTTAAAAACATGGTTAAATCAAGATTTTTGAATTTAAAAAATGAAACTAGTGCTGCTACCACACCACCTGATGCTGCTGCTAAACAAGTTGTTACTAAAACTAAAGAGGTTAATGCTGGGTCTGCCGAAAGTACAGAACCGCCATTAAAACCAAACCATCCTAACCACAGTATTAAAACGCCTGCGGTTGCCAACGGAATGTTATGTCCTGGAATAGCCTGTAATTTCCCATTTTTGAATTTTCCAATACGCGCTCCTAATAAACAAACTGCTACTAAAGCAGCCCATCCTCCAACAGAGTGCACCAAAGTAGATCCTGCAAAATCGTAAAAAGGAGTTTCTAAATTATCTAAGAATCCGCCGCCCCATTTCCATGAACCTGCAATTGGGTATATGATGCCAACATATATAGTTGCAAAAATCATAAAAGGTCCAATTTTCATACGCTCGGCTACTGCTCCTGAAACGATTGTTGCTGCTGTTGCTGCAAACATGCCTTGAAATAAGAAATCTGTCCAGTAGGTATAGCCTTCATTGTAAGCTAAATCAAGTGTGCCATTTACCAGAGGGGCGTCCAAACCAAAGCCTGCAAAACCAAGAAATCCGTTAAACTCTCCAGGATACATAAGATTGAAACCAACCAAGCAATACAACAGGAGGCCAATGGTGATTATAAATATATTTTTAAACAGAATGTTTAATGTGTTTTTTTGTCGTGTTAACCCAATTTCTAAAAAGGCAAAGCCTAAATGCATAAAGAAAACGAGTGCAGTACAGATCATCATCCATACATTATTTGTAGTTAATAGTTCCATAATTAAAATTTTGATTGATTTTTTACTTTAAAGTGTTGCCGCCCTTTTCTCCTGTTCGTATTCTGTAGCATTCATTAATGTCGGATACAAATATTTTTCCGTCACCGACTTCGCCAGTAGACGCTGACTCTAGAATTGCTTGTATCGTAGCGCTTTCAAAGTCATCATTCACTACAATGGAGAGATATCTTCGCTGTATATCGCTTGTGCTATACGCAACACCTCTATATACATGTCCTTCTTTTTCGTTTCCCAAGCCAGTGACGTCCCAGTAAGAGAAAAAGTTTATTCCAACATTGTGCAAAGCTTCTTTGACTACACGAAATTTTGATTTTCTAATAATTGCTTCGATTTTTTTCATGATTTAAATTTTAGTTAAATGTGTATATTGCAGCTAGTACAAATGAGGCTAAACTGCTCGTAGGGTTAAGATTATTATTAATATAAACAGCATCAGAGTTACTATCTATTCGGAGTTCAGGTTTTATAATTAAGTCATCTATGGCGTAGCTACCTGTTAATGTTACTGCAAATATGCTTGGATCTTCACCTGTATTATTACTTCTTGTTTCAAAATATTCACCACGAAGACCTATTGAAAAACTCTCTGAAGTTGATAACTGAGGGTATAACGCAACTCCAGAAAAACCTTCACCATCATTATCAGCATACGCTGCATTAAGTCCAAGGAAAAAGGAATCTGAAATATTGAATCCTCCAGTATAATCTATCTCAAAACCTAAACCAGCATCGTCGTACAATATGTTCAAAAACTGATCTGAATATCCTAATTGAGCCCCTAAGGCATAACTACCATCTGGATTAAATTCTGTTATATCTGTTTGGTTCATTACTGCTAACATGAGACTGAAATCTTCAGATAATTGAAAATCAGCTTTTAATCCTATATGAGAAAATGGACCGTTAGAAAATAAATACGATGTACTATAATTAAAATTGCCTGCTGGAGCAATGACCTCATATCCCAAAAAAGTATTAAACTTTCCCAAGGTCAAGGTTACCGTCTTACTTACATTCCAATAAACATATATTTGATTTAGTTCTGTATTACTGGCCGCTTCACCTCTTGGGCCAAATACTAAATCGGCAACAAAACCTACTTTTTCACCCTCATAACTAGCGATAATATTTGCCATTCCAAGAGCAAACCCAGACAAGTCTGCAAACGATGTTCCTGGAGATATTTGATTGATATCATTTGGTGCTGTTAAATTTGCTCTGTAGTAAGCATCAACACTTCCACTAAGGTCAAATGTTTTCTTTTTTTCAGCTTCTTCTTGAGCAATTAAAGTTGAAATTGTAAATAACATTAGCATTGTAAATAATTGTTTCATAACTGTTTGATTTTTGATTGATGAAGCGCCAAAACTATATGAAAATATATTTAACCCCTAATTTTTTAGGGGTATCGATGTTATTTTTATGATATTATGATTTTACACCCTATTTTTTTATAGGTATCTATTTTGAAAACGTTTTCGACTTGCAATTTAATAATTAGTATTTGAAGTATTTTTAATAATTTTATTGTATTGCTAATATTTATTTAAATAAAATTAAGTTTTATTAAATTTAATTCACACATAACTCTATTTTAACTAATTTTTATTAATTGCATATTTATCAAAAACAATCTATCAAAATTGTAGATTTTACATTTTAAAGCAACTATATTTTTAATCTCGGAATAATGATTTCCACTTTGCTATGTTTCGACTTCAACGCTATATATTAGCCTTAAAATCAGGTATTATTACTATTAAAATTGATGATTATGTTGACGAAACAGGGCATGTATTTACCGGAATTTGAACACGATAATTGTGGCGCAGGATTTATTTGTAGCCTAAAAGGAAATAAGTCTAACGACATTATACATAAAGCACTTCAAATTTTAGAAAAATTAGAACACCGAGGTGCTGTAAGTGCCGATGGAAAAACGGGTGATGGCGCAGGTATATTAATTGATATTCCACATAATTTTTTTGTTGCTAATTGTACGTTTAATTTACCTAAAGAGGGCGCATACGCAACAAGTAATGTGTTTTTACCAAAAAAAGAAAACCAACGCATCTATTGTATCAATGTATTTGAAAAACATCTAAATGAACAAGGCTTAAAAGTTTTGGGTTGGCGAGATGTTCCTGTTAATGCATCCGTTTTAGGAGAAATTGCTGCAACAACCCAGCCTTATATCAAGCAAATATTTATTGGTAAATCTGAAAAGAAACAGGACGATTTTCAATTTAACCTAAAACTATTTATTTCCAGAAAAAAAACAGAACATGAAATTCAAAATTCAAAAATATCAGAAAGCGGGTTCTTCTATCTACCAAGTCTATCCACTAAAATCATTATTTATAAAGGATTACTAATTCCTGAAGATATAAAATTATTCTATAAAGACCTTAATGATCCTTTATTTATAACAAGACTCGCTTTAGTACATCAACGTTTTTCAACCAATACGTTTCCTACTTGGGATTTAGCTCAACCCTTTAGATATATGTGTCATAACGGAGAAATAAACACCTTGAGAGGAAATGTTTCAAGAATGCTTTCGCGTGAAGAGTTAATGCAAAGCGAATGGTTTGGGGAGGAAATTAAAACTATTCTACCAATTGTACTTCCTAAAAAATCGGATTCAGCCTCCATGGATATGGTGGTGGAACTCTTATTAATGACAGGACGTTCATTACCTGAAGTTATGATGATGTTAATTCCTGAAGCTTGGGAGAAAAACTCTGAAATGTCCGATACTAAAAAAGCATTTTACGAATATAATTCTTGTCTAATGGAACCATGGGATGGACCAGCATCTGTGCCTTTTACAGACGGCAATTATATTGGTGCTGTTCTTGATAGAAATGGACTAAGGCCTTCGCGATATTCGGTAACTAAAGATGGTTATGTAATTATGTCTTCAGAAATTGGAGTTATTGAAATCGACCCTAAAAATGTAGAGTGTCATGGTCGATTAGAACCTGGAAAAATGTTTTTAGTAAACATGAATGAAGGTAGAATTGTTAATGATGAAGAAGTTAAAGAAACCATTGCAGCCAAACACCCTTATAGAACATGGTTAAATAACAACTTAGTCAAATTAAAGGATATACCTTATAACGATTGCCCACTATTTTTAAATGAAGCATCTCTGGACAAGCGAAAAGTAGTTTTTGGGTATACACAGGAAGATATAAATACCATTATTTTACCAATGGCTCAAGATGCCAAAGAACCTATCGGTTCCATGGGAAGCGATACACCAATAGCTGTTTTGTCTGAGCGTCCACAATTGTTGTATAACTATTTTAAGCAATTATTTGCTCAAGTCACTAATCCGCCTTTAGATGGTATTAGAGAAGAGCTCATTACAGATATCAGCTTAACATTGGGAAGCGATTTTAACATTTTTGATATCAATGAAAAACATTGTCAGAAGCTAAAAATTCAAAACCCAGTAATCTCAAAACAAGATTTAGATAAAATAAAAAGCTATAAAAATCCAAATTTCAAAATTGAATCCCTCCCAATATTATACAACATTGAGAAAGGGCACAATGGCTTAGAAGATGCGCTTGAAAATATTTTAGACTCTGCTTCAAAAATTATTGATGAAGGCACGAATATCATTATTCTTTCCGATAGAAATACAAGCAAAGACAAGGCTCCTATCCCAGCATTATTAGCATGTTCTTTTATAAATAGTGGACTGCAAAAAATAGGCAAGCGTTCGCAAGTAAGTATCATCATAGAATCTGCCGAACCTCGCGAAGTACACCACTTTGCCCTGTTGTTTGGTTTTGGAGCAAGCGCAATAAATCCGTATATGATTAACGAAATTATTGAAGACCAAATTAATGATTTGGATGTAACATCCATAACGCCATTGGAAGCTGTTCAAAATTATAACAAAGCTGTTGGAAAAGGTATTTTAAAAGTGATGAACAAAATTGGCATCTCGACACTAAATTCATATAGAGGCTCGCAATTATTTGAGTGTATTGGGATTAATACACTTGTAGTTGAAAAATACTTTCCAAACACTGCAACGCGAATTCAAGGCATTGGTTTACACCAAATTGAAAAAGAAATCAATAAGCGATACACTAAAGCTTATAAAAATCAAGATATTGCCGCTAGCTTAGATTTAGAAATTGGAGGACAATACAGATGGCGAAGAAACGGTGAACATCATTTATTCAATCCGTTATCTGTAGCTAAACTTCAGGAATCGGTTAGAAACAATAAATCATCTACGTATAAAGAATACTCAAAAATCATTAACGACCAATCGGAACAATTAATGACCATTCGTGGTCTCTTTGAGTTTGCTAATTACGACCCAATCCCTCTTGAAGACGTTGAACCATGGACAAACATTGTTAAACGTTTTAAAACGGGAGCAATGTCCTATGGCTCAATAAGCAAAGAAGCACATGAAAATTTGGCTATTGCCATGAACCGGATTGGAGGTAAAAGTAATTCGGGTGAAGGCGGCGAAAATGAAGAACGTTTTTATAAAAATGCAAATGGTGATTGGAAAAATAGTGCTATAAAGCAAGTTGCTTCAGGTCGCTTTGGAGTTACCTCAAACTACTTGACAAATGCTTCAGAAATTCAGATTAAAATGGCTCAAGGAGCCAAACCTGGTGAAGGAGGGCAATTACCTGG
>JAADHG010000099.1 GCA_013151975.1 Chlorobiota bacterium
TAGGATATAGTACTACAACTTGGACAAATATTGATAATTTGGTTAGTTTTAGCTTAAACTGTCTAGCCTGTACGATTGGTATTCCTGATGCTAATTTTAAAAATTATTTGGTAGGAAACTCGTTAATAAATGTTAATGGCGATGGAGAAATACAATGTAGCGAAGCCTATGCTTTTACTGGAACAATTAATGCAGCATCTTTAAATATTGCAGAGTTAAAAGGTATAGAAGCTTTTGTAAACTTGCCAATTTTATATTGTAATAACAACTCTTTAACAAGTGTAGACTTAGGAGCTAACATAGCTTTGACAGAACTGTATTGTAGCTCCAATCAATTAACAGATTTAGACGTGACACAAAATACATCCTTAATTATTTTAAATAGTTCTTCAAATCAATTAACCAATTTAAATGTATCTCAAAACACAGCTTTGTCAGAATTATGGTGTCGTTATAATAATTTATCTAGTTTAAACCTTAGCCAAAATACAGGGTTAACTTATTTAGAATGTAGAGGTAATCAAATATTAAATTTAGACCTTACACAAAACACGAATTTAGAGAAATTATATTGTAGAGATAATCAGTTAACGAGTTTAGATGTGAGTTTAAATACCTCTTTAACTGTTTTAAATTGTATGAACAATCAATTAACGAGTTTAAATGTAAAAAATGGAAACAACATCAATTTTACAAGTTTTTTTGCAACGAACAATTCTAATTTAACTTGTATAAATGTTGATAATACTACTTGGAGTACAACCAATTGGACAAGTATTGATGCACAATCCTATTTTAGTGAAAACTGTGTTTGTATTGTAAATATCCCAGATGCTACTTTTAAATCTCTTTTGGTGGCTGATGCAACGATCAACACAAATAATGATACTGAAATTCAATGTAGCGAAGCAACTGCTTATACAGGAACGATAGCAGTTTCTTACTGGTCTATTTCTGATTTAACAGGTATTGAAGCCTTTACTTCTTTAACTAGTTTATATTGCAATAATAACAACATAACAAGCTTAGATATAAGTCAAAATACAGCCTTAACTTTTTTAGACTGTAGTGATAATCCAATAGGTATATTAGATGTAACTCAAAACACAAATTTAGAGACCTTATATTGTGCTACTAATTCTCTTAGTACATTAGACATAACTCAAAATACATTTCTAATATTTTTAGACTGTAACGACAATTCACTTACAACATTAAATGTAACTCAAAATACAGATTTAGAAGATTTGCGTTGTTATGATAATCAAATAACAAGTTTAGATCTAACTTTAAACACATTCCTATTCGATTTAGATTGCGGAAACAATTTACTAACGACCTTAGATTTAAGTCTAAATACATATCTAGGAAGTTTAACATGTAGCAATAACTTACTAAGCGCATTAGATCTAAGTCTAAATACGTCTTTAGATTTTTTAATATGCACTTATAACCCTTCTTTGGCAACACTTAACGTTGCTAATGGTAATAACATAAATTTTTCATATTTCAGAGCAGATAATAATTCTAGTCTTTCCTGTATAGAAGTTGATGATGCCACTTGGAGTACTGCCAATTGGTTTAATATAGATAGTGGGGCAAGTTTTAGTGTAAACTGTAGTGTACTTGGCGTAGAAGAAATTTTTATACAGAATATAAGCATATATCCAAACCCTACAACAGAATATATCAATATTGAAACTACAAAAACCATAGATAAAATAGAACTCTACGACTTACTTGGTAAACGAATTTTACAAACAACACAAACAAATATAATAAACGTAAACCTATTACCAAATGGTGTGTATTTGCTTAAAATATTTGCTGATGGTAAAAACACCACTAAAAAAATTGTAAAAAAGTAAAATTTTAAATTACAATTAATTTAAAAGTTCTAAATTGTATTTTTGAATAGAGACAGGGCAAACGCATTAAACTTTCATTAAGTTCAGTACCATTAAAAAGTAGTGATTGCCCTACCCTACTCAACATTACAGGAAGTACTTTAGACATTTGGATTTCGCATGGTGAAGGAAAATTTGATTTACCATATTCTGAAGAGACGTATAATATAGTAGCAAAATATGGTTACGCTGAATATCCTTCAAATCCAAATGGCTCAAACTTTAATACAGCAATGCTATGTGATAAAACTGGTCGTCATTTAGTAACTATGCCACATATTGAGCGTTCCACGTTTCAATGGAATTGGACAAATTATCCAAAAGGAAGAAAAGACGACGTTTCGCCTTGGTTGGAAGCTTTCGTGAATGCAAGATTGTGGATTGAAAACAGGTAAATAGTTATATCTGTTTTTTATTTATTCAGTCTCAATAAGGTCTTGTAAATCAATTTGGGAAATCCTTGTATTTTATTTACTTTGCGATACTAACTTTTAGCAAAACTAATGACAGAGATTACAAGACTATTCGACTTTCCATATTATCAACTCGAAAAACATAATTTAGATAAGGCATTAACCACCAAATATAATGGTGAATGGAAATCTATTTCTACCCAAGAATATATAAATAAAGCCAATGCAATAAGTAGAGCATTACTTAAACTTGACATTAAAAAGGATGATAAAATTGCTGTAATCTCTACTAATAACAGAACTGAATGGAACATAATGGATGTTGGTATTCTACAAGTAGGTGCACAAAATATTCCTATTTATCCAACTATTAGTGCTAATGATTACGAGTATGTTTTAAACCACAGTGAATCTTTATATTGTTTTGTTTCTGATGATGAAGTACTACAAAAAATATTAAAAATTAAGGATAAAACACATTTAAAAGACGTCTATTCATTTGACCATATTGAAGGATGCAAACATTATTCAGAGTTATTTGAAATTGGTAAAGATGAAAGTACTCAACCCGAAGTTGAATCTAGAAAAGACGCTGTAAAACCTTCAGATTTGGCAACTATAATATATACTTCTGGAACCACTGGAAGACCAAAAGGAGTCATGCTTTCTCATGATAACATTGTAAGCAATGTTTTAGCAAGTGAAAAGAGAATTCCTTTAGATTCAGGAAGTGCAAAAGCCTTAAGTTTCCTTCCTGTTTGCCATATTTTTGAACGTATGATTTTGTACTTATACCAATATAGTGGTATGGAAATTTACTATGCAGAATCTATTGAAAAAATAAGCGACAACTTAAAAGAAGTCAAGCCACATGTAATGACTGCAGTTCCTAGGTTGTACGAGAAAATGTATGATGCTATTTATGCCAAAGGCAAAGAATTATCAGGAATTAAAAAAATGTTATTCTACTGGGCAATTAATGTTGGGTTACAATACGAACCTTATGGCGCAAATGGCTGGTGGTATGAAAAAAAATTAAGTATAGCACGTAAATTAATATTTTCAAAGTGGCAAATAGGTTTTGGTGGAAATTTAAAAATAATGGTTTCAGGGAGCGCTGCGTTGCAAACTAGACTTACAAGAGTATTTGCTGCTGCCGGATTACCAATTATGGAAGGTTATGGCTTAACGGAAACCTCTCCGGTAGTATCTGTAAATGACAAACGCAATGGCGGTTTTAGAATTGGAACAGTAGGGAAAATTATTGATAAAGTTGAAGTTAAAATTGCCGAAGATGATGAGATTCTTGTAAAAGGTCCTAATGTAATGATTGGCTATTACAAAGACCCAGAAAAAACAGCTACAGTAATGACTGGAGACTATTTTCACACTGGTGATAAAGGCAAAATTGATAGCGATGGCTTTTTAAGTATTACTGGTCGTAAAAAAGAAATGTTTAAAACATCAGGTGGTAAATATGTAATTCCTGCACTTTTAGAAAACGAGCTCAAACAATCGCTATTTATTGAACAAATAATGGTAATTGGCGAAGGCGAAAAAATGCCTGCAGCAATTATTCAACCTAACTTTGAGTTTATTAAAGACTGGATTGATAGAAAAGGTAAAGATGTTAATAAAGATAATGCTTCAATAGCAAATTCTGAAATCGTAATAAAACGCATTCAGAAAGAAATTAATAAATGCAATGCAAACTTTGGTAAATGGGAGCAAATTAAACGCTTCGAACTCACGCCAGATGTTTGGTCTATAGATGGTGGTCACCTTACTCCTACCATGAAAATGAGACGCGATGTCATCAAAAATATTTACAAAGACCTTTACGATAAAATTTATCATCCTTAATTCTAAGTAATTTCAATACCAAGTTTTATTAATATACTATGCATGTATAATTTTTTGTTAATTACTATGCATGCATAGTATATTTTTGTATATTTGAACTTCACATTCTCATTCCTATGAAAGACAAAACAATAGACTATGTACTTCGTACTACTTGGTTAGCAGTGAACAAGATGTATAATGAAGAAGCTTCAAAGTTTGATAGCACAATGGCTACAGGGTTTACACTTCTAAATATAGATCCTGAACAAGGCACACCTTCAACAGCATTAGGTCCAAAAATGGGAATGGAAGCCACAAGTTTATCACGTATCTTAAAAACTATGGAAGAACGTGGTTTAGTAGAACGCAAGCCAAACCCTGAAGATGGCCGTGGTGTTTTAATTCACCTCACAGAATTTGGTAAAGAAAAAAGAGAATACTCTCGTGAACGTGTGTTGACATTTAATGAAACCGTTAGAAAAAATATTTCTGAAGAAAAATTAAGCCATTTTTATGAAGTTACAGAAATAATTAACGAATTGATTTCGAACAAAAAAATATACAATCAAAAAGAAATATCTAATTCAAAATTTGATTAAAATAAATAGACAGTTTTTTAGATATTGTTTTTGACCTCTAAAAAATAATCTTAACAAAAAGAAACATTTTAAAATAAAATGAGCAAACGTAGAATAAATAAGGTTGCAATTATTGGTTCTGGTATTATGGGAAGCGGTATTGCGTGTCATTTTGCCAATATTGGTGTTGACGTGTTATTACTTGACATTGTTCCTAGAGAACTTAATGATGCAGAAAAAGCAAAAGGGTTAACCCTTGAAAGTAAGGTGGTGCGTAATAGACTAGTAAACGACTCTCTAAAGGCGTCTTTAAAATCTAAACCCTCACCTATTTACAACCAAAGATTTGCTAGTAGAATCACTACTGGAAATCTTGAAGATGATATTGCAAAAGTTGCAGATGTAGATTGGATTATAGAAGTTGTTGTAGAACGGCTTGATATTAAAAAGATAGTCTTTGAAAACTTGGATAAACACAGAACTCCAGGAACACTAATTACGTCTAATACCTCTGGAATTCCAATACATTTTATGAGTGAAGGACGTAGTGACGATTTCCAAAAGCATTTCTGTGGTACACATTTTTTTAATCCAGCTCGATATTTAAAATTATTCGAGATTATTCCTGGACCAAAAACTGATGCTTCAGTTTTGGAGTTCTTAAATGGTTATGGTGAGCAATTTCTTGGAAAAACATCAGTAGTTGCCAAAGATACACCTGCATTTATAGGAAATAGAATTGGTATCTTCGGCATTCAATCCTTATTCCATCAAGTAAAAGAATTAGGCCTAACTATTGAAGAAGTCGATAAACTAACAGGTCCAGTTATTGGTCGACCAAAGTCTGCTACTTTTAGAACTGTAGATGTAGTTGGTTTAGATACTTTGGTTCATGTTGCCAACGGTATTTACGACAATTGTCCAGATGATGAAGCACACGAACTTTTCAAACTGCCAGATTTCATCAACACCATGATGGAAAATAAATGGTTAGGAAGCAAAACAGGACAAGGATTTTATAAAAAAACCGTTTCTGCTGAAGGTAAAAAAGAAATTTTATCTCTTGATTTGGATACTTTAGAATACCGACCAAAGCAACGCGCTAAATTTGCCACTTTAGAGCTTACAAAAACCATTGACAAAGTTATT
>JAADHG010000010.1 GCA_013151975.1 Chlorobiota bacterium
TACTAAAAAATTTAAATATTGTATTAAGGGTAAGGTATGTACGAACGTTTTTAGCTTTGCATCGTTTTGATATTTCGCCTAAATCATCTAAAGTAAAATTAATAGAGGCTCTTGCCCGCATATTCAATTGCTCTACTCCAAAATATACTGAGTCTGCACCATTATCTAAGGCTGCTTGAAGAGATTCAAAATTTCCGGCTGGAGCCATTAATTCTATAAGTTGCATATCTGCTGATTAAATTTTTGCAAAGGTAACGCTTTTCAATTATTCTTATCCTTCTGTTTTTTCAATAAAAAAACGCTTTAACAAAATCAAAGCGTTTTTTTTAGACTAACTCGGTTTACAATATTTAAATTTTTTAGTAAATTAAATAACGTATGTTGAGCTAGCCACCATCAGCCTTGAAACTCCCATTAATACAAATAGAAATTATAAAGCCAAATTTGTGTGTTGTTAAAGTTCGTTTAAAAAATTTCATAGCAAAACTTTCCCAGTTCTATACAATAGATGCAAAATGTTGAAAAAGGTTGCGTCATAAAATTGTATTGTGGTAAAAGATATATTATTTTAGCATACATAGAATCAAAAACAATAAAAATGAGTAGCGAAAAAGAAGCAAAACTAAAAGCATTAAAACTTACACTTGATAAATTAGATAAAGCATATGGTAAGGGTACGGTTATGAAAATGAGTGATGCTGCCATAGAAAACATAGAGGCTATTTCTTCGGGATCTCTTGGATTAGATTTAGCATTGGGTGTTGGTGGTTATCCAAGAGGGAGAGTGACAGAAATATACGGGCCAGAATCTTCAGGTAAAACAACACTAACGTTACATGCGATTGCAGAGGCACAAAAAGCTGGTGGTATCGCTGCATTTATAGATGCTGAACACGCATTTGATCGTTTTTATGGAGAAAAATTAGGTATTGATATAGATAATTTAATTATTTCTCAACCGGATTATGGCGAGCAGGCGTTAGAAATAGCTGAAAATTTAATACGCTCAGGAGCAATTGATATTATAGTTATTGATTCGGTCGCTGCTTTAACTCCTAAAAGTGAAATTGAAGGCGAAATGGGAGATTCTAAAATGGGGCTTCATGCGAGATTAATGTCACAAGCCTTACGAAAACTTACAGCTACAATTAGCAAAACGAATTGTACTATGATTTTTATAAACCAGTTACGTGAAAAAATTGGAGTGATGTTTGGTAATCCAGAAACAACAACTGGTGGTAATGCGCTTAAATTTTATGCCTCAGTACGTTTAGATATTCGTCGTTCTACACAAATTAAGGATAGTAATGGTGTTGTTTTAGGAAATAAAACGCGTGTTAAGGTAGTTAAGAATAAGGTTGCCCCTCCTTTTAGGCTGGCTGAATTTGACATTATGTATGGTGAAGGCATCTCTAAGGTTGGTGAAATTTTAGACATTGCTGTAGAAAATGAAATCATAAAGAAAAGCGGCTCTTGGTTTAGCTACCAAGATACTAAGTTAGGGCAGGGAAGAGATGCTGTTAAAACTATGATAAAAGATAATCCAGAATTAATGGATGAGCTTGAAGAAAAAATTATGTCTATAATTAACAATAAAAAATAACCATTCTAAACTAACTAGCAAAAACAGGTTTTAAATATTATTTACGCAACCTTTTTATACTTTTCGCATCTATCTAATAACATTGTTTATATCTAAACATTAATTAAAATGAAAAAAGTATTGCTTTTAGGTATTATAATCACTTCTGTTTTGTCTTGTAGTATTAATGATTCAACAGGTGAAGGTTTCTATTTTGAAATCCTTCCTATTGAAAGCGTGACAATCCCTAATGAAATGACCTTTGGTGAAGTTTATACCATTAATTACACCTATTTTAAACCCTCAACTTGCTATTTTTTTCATGATTTATATTATGTAGCAGAAAGTAATAAAAGAACCGTAGCCGTTATCAATAAGGTATTGGAAGGGAGTGAAAGCATCATCTGTGAACCTCTTATCGATGAACTAGTAGAGGGTTCGTTCGAATTTGTTGTAACCCAAAGCGGCGGTACTTATGTTTTTAAATTTTGGCAAGGAGAAGATGAAAATGGAGATGATATTTATTTGGTTCATGAAGTAACAATAGTGCTGTAATTTTAATTTAACTTTAGGTAATTGAGTTTAGATCAACTCATACAAAAATGTAAAAAAAATGATACTAAAGCACAAAGCGACCTATATAAGCTCTTTTCGAGCAAATTATTTGCCCTTAGCTTAAAGTATTCAAGAAATTATGCAGAAGCTGAAGATAATCTGCAAGATGCTTTTGTGATTATTTTTAAAAAAATATCACAATATGAAAATAAAGGATCATTTGAAGGTTGGTTAAAACGGATAGTTGTTAATACAGCTTTACAACGCTATAGAAGCAAAGGCGTTTTTGACATAGTGAATGAAGAGCATATTGAAGATGTCTCTATAGAAGTAGAAAATGACACTATTGATATTGATTTTTTGCTTAATTCTATACAAGAGTTACCTGACAGATATAGGTTGGTTTTCAACCTTTATGTATTAGATGGTTATTCGCATAAAGAAATAGGAGAAATGCTTGGCATTGCAACGGGAACAACAAAATCAAATCTTGCAAGAGCAAGAGTGATATTAAAGAGTAAAGTTGAAAATTATAAAGCGAACCTAAACTCGCAATCATTATAATGAGTGATAAAAAACATATAGACAGATTGTTTCAGGAGAAGCTCAAAGGTTTTGAGGCTACTCCAAATCATTCTGTATGGGAGAATATTGCTGCAGAATTACATTCTAAGCAAAAGCAAAGAAAGGTTATTCCTCTGTGGTGGAAAATTGCCGGCATAGCTGCTACTTTGCTTCTTTTATTTACTATTGGAAATACTTTATTAAATAATTCAAGCGTTATTCTAGAAGAAACTATTGTCAATACAAATTCTGATACTAAAAATCCTATACCTAAGAACTCAAATAAAAGCCAAACCACTAATTTAAATACAATTAATACAGATACCTCTAAAAATATTGTTAGTGAAGATTTAGTCAAAAACAATAATTCTAAAATATCAAATTCTTTGCTTAAAAATTACAAGAATAATCAAAAAAATATAATGTCTAAAATGCCACTTGTCAAGTCTAAAAATGATAATAGTATTTTTGCTCAACAAACAACTATTCCTATCAATTTGCAAAAACAATCTGAATCTAAAAAATTTGCTGTTAATACCCAACTCATTAATTCTAAATTAAACAAAATAGTTGCCTCC
The DNA here is from genome assembly GCA_013151975.1 of Chlorobiota bacterium. Classification (GTDB taxonomy): domain Bacteria; phylum Bacteroidota; class Bacteroidia; order Flavobacteriales; family Flavobacteriaceae; genus JAADHG01. The sequence goes on from JAADHG010000010.1 coordinate 3,280, forward strand.
AAAAATGATAATGCTACAAGTAGTAACCCTCAAAAAGAAGCAATAACAAATACATTAAATACAGAAACGGAGGAAAATAAAAATTTGTCTATAACTGAAGTGCTTGCTACGGTAAAAACTAACAATGATGAAAATAAAGATTCCAAAGAAAGAAGTAACAAATGGAGTGTTACATCAAATATTGCGCCAGTATATTTTAACACTTTAGGTACAGGATCGTCAATTCATGAACAATTTAAGAACAACCCAAAAACAGGTGATGTTAATATGAGTTATGGTATTTCTGCTAGTTATGCCATTAATAATCGGCTAAGTGTTCGTGCTGGAATAAATAAAGTAAGTCTAGGGTATAACACAAATGATGTTGTAATGTATAACAATATACAAACAACGACTTCAAATAATCTTATAATACAGAATATAGCATTTAATGAAAGGGGTAAATCTCTCTCTCTTTTAAGTGTTGATGGATTTAATTTCACTCGAACCCCTAGTATTCTTTCAAACCAATTAAATGCTTCTATTAATCAAAGATTAGGGTTTTTAGAAATTCCAATAGAATTACAATATAATTTATCAAATAGTAAACTTGGAGTGAGTATTATTGGTGGAGTAAGTACTTTATTTTTAAACGAAAATGAGATTTATTCTGAACAAGACGGACAAAGTACTTTATTAGGAAAGGCAACAAATATTAATAATACAAGTTTTACTGCAAATTTTGGATTAGGATTCGACTTTAAAATATCAAAGGTGTTTAACTTTAACCTTGAACCTATGTTTAAATATCAAATTAATACATTCAATAACACTTCAGGCAATTTTAAACCTTACTTTATTGGTGTTTATTCAGGACTTAAGTTTAAATTTTAGATTTTTTAGTTGGTTAGATTGGTTATTGTTCTTCTGCTTAGAAGATACAGTAATAACAAAAAAGCTGTTCTGTGCCTAGAACAGCTTTTTTACTTTTTATGAATACTTCTTTAAAGTCCTCAAAATAATTTCTCTAGCTTGATTGTTTAAGCTTTTTGTAGCCTCAATTGTTAATCCTTTAGTTTCAATAAACTTATGCTGAATCACGCGCATAACACCTGGTCCACCACTAAAAAGAATATATGAAAATCGTTTTTTATTGTCTACAAAAGTTAATGGTACAATTGGTATTTGATGATTAATTGCCATTCTAAAAGCTCCATCTTTAAACTTATCTAACACAATATCATCATCAGGAACTCCTCCTTCTGGGAAAATACAAATACTCATTCCTTGTTTTAAGCGTCTTTGTGCTCTTAAAAAAACAGCGTGTCTGCTTTTAACGCTACTTCTATCTACTAAAATACTAGTTCGCTTATAGAAAAATCCGAATAATGGAATTTTTGCCAGCTCTTTTTTACCGACAAATACAAAAGGTTTTTTTACAGCTACTAGCATTAACATGATATCTGCCATAGAGGTATGATTAGCTATAAACATGTAGCTTTTATCCTTTTCTAGGCCTTGCTCTTTAGTAATTTTCCACTTAAAACCCATCCCTATTAAAATAAATTTTGACCAAATACGTGCTATCCTAAAAAAGAAAGGATACCATTCTTCTTTTAATATGGAAATTATTAAAATGGGGAATAGAATAATAATTGGCAATGCAACTAGTACATAAAACCAAATACGGTATAAAATCCAGAAAGGATATTTTAAAAACTTCATTGTTGTCAAAACTAAATAAATAAATTGAGCTATTCTATCAAAAAAATTACCTTTGTGTTACGTTTAACCTAAAATAAGCATGGCAAGAATATTAACCGGAGTACAAAGTACAGGAACACCACATTTGGGAAATCTTTTGGGAGCAATTATTCCTGCTATTAAAATGAGTAGCAATCCTAATAATGAATCGTTTTTGTTTATCGCAGATATGCACTCTCTTACCCAAATTAAAGACGCTGAATTATTAAAACAAAACACCTATTCTACTGCTGCTGCTTGGCTGGCTTTTGGGTTAAATATTGAAGATACTGTATTCTATCGTCAAAGCGATGTGCCACAAGTCACAGAATTATCTTGGTATCTAAGCTGTTTTTTTCCGTATCAACGTTTAACACTTGCGCATAGCTTTAAGGACAAAGCAGATAGGCTTGAAGATGTAAATGCAGGTTTATTTACCTATCCCATGCTAATGGCTGCCGATATTTTATTGTATGATGCTGATATTATTCCAGTAGGCAAAGACCAATTACAGCATATTGAAATGACACGCAACGTAGCAACACGTTTTCATGCACAAATGGGAGAAGTTTTCGTAATCCCTGAAGCTGATGTGCAAAAAGATACCATGTATGTTCCTGGAACTGATGGCGATAAAATGAGCAAGAGTAAAAATAATATCATTAATTTATTTTTACCCGATAAAAAATTACGAAAACAAATTATGAGCATTCAAACCGATAGCACACCACTTGAAGCACCAAAAAATTGGAGCACTTGTAATTGTTTTGCGCTATACCAATTGGTAGCCAATGAATCTCAAATAGCTGAAATGAAAACCAATTACGAAAATGGTAATTGGTCT
>JAADHG010000304.1 GCA_013151975.1 Chlorobiota bacterium
ACCACCAGTTGTAACTATAATTTGGTTAGCATTAACTAAAATGTCATTTTTTGAATAATAATCTGCAATCTTAGTTCTATATTTCTCTGAACCTTCAGATCGGCTATAGGCAACTACTTCTAAAGTGTTATTTTTTACTGCATCTAGGGCCACCTGTGGTGTTTTAATGTCTGGCTGACCTATATTTAGGTGAAATACTTTTGTGCCCCGTTTTTTTGCGTCTTCGGCAAAAGGAACCAATTTACGTATTGGTGATTGCGGCATTGATTGTCCTTTATTAGATATTGTTGGCATTCTGCAGGTTTTTAATTGTGCCACAAAGTTGCAAAATATATCTTAAAGTTTCTTTAAAATAAAGGCCTTTATAAATTATTTCTTTAAAAGATTTGTAAATTGAAGAAGGCGCAATTTTTTATAAAAAAATTCATGAAAAAGATTTTTATATGTTCCTTGTTTTTTTTGAGCTTCTGTTTATCGTCTTTAGCACAAGGGAAGTTTATTTTGCAAAAAGGTACTCATGACAAAATTAATTTTAAGTTAATACATAATTTAATAATTATTCCTGTAGAAATTAATGGGGTAGTACTTTCTTTTTTATTAGATACTGGTGTAAGTAAACCCATAATCTTCAATTTTTTGAATCTTACGGAAGAGCTTCAGATTAACCAAACTGAACGTATTTTTTTAAGAGGTTTGGGAGAAGGTGAATCTGTAGAAGCTCTTAAATCAAAAAACAATATTTTTAGAATAGGAAAAGCCATTAGTTTTAGCCAAGATTTATATGCCATTTTTGATCCAGCATTAAATTTTGCGCCAAAACTGGGAGTGCCTATTCATGGTATAATAGGTTATGATTTATTGAAGGATTTTATTGTAGAAATTAATTATTCTCAAAAAGTTATGAGATTGTATGATCCCGAAAGTTACAAGAAAAAAAAATGTAAAAAGTGTAAGTCTTTTGAATTAAACTTTTTTAATAAGAAGCCTTATATTGATGCTGATCTTATGATTAATAATATCGATATTCCGGTAAAATTGTTAATTGACACTGGCGGGAGCGATGCATTGTGGTTGTTTGAAGACGATTCAAAACATATTTCTATACCCAAAAAGCATTTTGTAGATTTTCTGGGAAGAGGTTTAAGTGGTAGCGTTTATGGTAAGCGAACTAAAATTGATGAAATTTCATTGGGCGAATTTAAGCTTAAAAAAGTTAATGCTGCTTTTCCTGATTCCACATCTATTGCTTTTGCTAGAAAATTTAAAGAGAGAAATGGAAGTATTGGAGGAGGAATTTTAAAACGATTTAATATTATTTTTGATTATCCAAATAGTAGAATTACTTTAAAAAAGAATCATCATTTTAGAAATCCATTTTATTATAATAAGAGCGGTATTGTTTTAGAACATAGTGGTGTTAGAGTAGTTAAGAAAATTGATAGGAGCATAGAGATAACAACATTTAATAATAAAAATGAATCTATTACTAGGACTCCAATGGTAGTTTCCGGTTCTTACAAATATGTTTTGGCACCTGCATTTACTATTGTTGAATTGCGTAAAGATTCACCTGCTCATAGAGCTGGTCTTCAACTGGGAGATGTTATTCTTAGTATTAATAATAAGCAAGCTCATGCTTACACTTTGCAAGAAGTAACACAACTATTTTATGGAAAGAATGGAGATCAAATTAGATTGCTAATTGACAGAAAAGGGGTGCAAATGAGATTTAAATTTAAATTGGAAAGCTTATTATAACAAAAACCCTCCTAAAAAGGAGGATTCAATATATTTTTGTATAAAAATTATTACTGTTCTATTACACTCTTTGTTTTCTTTTTTAATACACTGTTTTTACTAGAATCTACAACCAAGCCTTTAATTTTCAAGGCTACATTCGGAGTATCTGCATTAGATGTTACAGTAATTGTCTTTCTAATAGGATTTACTCTGTTTGTGTCATACTTTACTTGTATTTCTCCAGATTTTCCAGGCATAATAGGGTCTTTTGGCCAACTTGGAACAGTGCATCCACAGGTAGATTTAACTTTAGTAATAATTAACGGGGCTTCTCCAGTATTTGTAAATTCAAAAATTCTTACACCATCGGCGCCTTTTTCAATGGTACCATAGTCAATAACATCAGTTTTGAATTCAATTTTTGCTACTTTCTCTTGTGCATTAACAGAAAAACTGATTAGTCCAATACATAAAATAGTAATTAAATGTTTCATCATTTTTATTTTAAATTCAATGTAAACTTACTTACTTTTTAGACATTCTACAAAATTATTAGACGAACTACGTCAATAAAAAATCACTTAAACTATTCAAAAGAACATTATTAGTCTTTATAATTTCGCAGAAAACAAAATATAAGTACTTTTGCACATTAATGTTCAAAAACTATTCCAAAGTATGTCAATTCCATCACAATATGATGCCACTAATGTAGAAGGCAAATGGTACGATTACTGGATGAAACACAACTATTTTCATTCTGTACCAGACGAGAGAGAGCCTTATACTATTGTTATTCCTCCACCCAATGTTACTGGAGTGTTGCATATGGGACATATGCTTAATAATACCATTCAGGATGTATTAATCCGTCGTGCGCGTTTACAAGGTAAAAACGCATGTTGGGTTCCTGGAACAGATCATGCTTCTATTGCTACTGAAGCAAAAGTTGTTGAAAAGCTTAAAAAACAAGGCATTAATAAAAACGACCTTACTAGAGAAGAGTTTTTGACACATGCTTGGGATTGGACACATGAATATGGTGGTGTCATCCTAGAACAATTAAAGAAATTAGGATGTTCTTGCGATTGGAATCGTACAAAGTTCACTATGGACGACGATATGAACGAAGGCGTTATAAAAGTGTTTATCGATTTATATAACAAAGGCTTGATTTATCGTGGTTATCGTATGGTAAATTGGGACCCTGTTGCTAAAACAACCCTTTCTGATGAAGAGGTAAACCATGTTGAACGTACCGATAAATTGTATTATGTAAAATATCGAATAGAAAATGAAGATGGTTTTGTAACAATTGCCACCACACGTCCTGAAACCATTTTGGGAGACACAGCAGTTTGTATTAATCCTAATGATGAACGTTTTGCTCATTTAAGAGGAAAACATGTAATTGTACCTATTTGTAATCGTATAGTTCCTATAATTGAAGACGATTATGTAGATATTGAGTTTGGTACAGGTTGCTTAAAAATTACACCAGCTCATGATGTAAATGATAAAGAGATAGGAGACAGGCACAATCTTGAAGTTATTGATATTTTAAATGACGATGCGAGTTTAAATAGTTATGGTTTGCATCATGAAGGGAAAGGCCGTGTTGTGGCACGTAAAGATGTTGCTAAAGAACTCGAAGATTTGGGGATTCTTGTAAAAATTGAAGACATAACTCATAAAGTAGGCACAAGTGAGCGTACACATGCTGTTATTGAACCTAGGCTTTCAGATCAGTGGTTTTTAAAGATGAAGGATTTGGTAAAACCAGCAATTCAGGCGGTTTTAGTAGATGGCGATATCAAATTATTTCCAAAAAAGTTTGAAAACACCTATCGCCATTGGATGGAAAATATTCGAGATTGGAATATTTCGCGCCAGTTACTTTGGGGACAACAAATACCCGCCTATTATTATGGCGATGGCAAAAACGATTTTGTAGTTGCTAAAAATAAAGAAGAAGCTCTAAAGTTAGCACAGGAAAAAACCGAAGACCGAAGACTGAAGATTGAAGACTTAAAGCAAGATAAAGACGCTTTAGATACGTGGTTTTCGTCATGGTTGTGGCCAATGAGTGTATTTGATGGTATCAGAAATCCTGAAAACGACGAGATTAATTACTATTACCCAACCAACGATTTAGTAACCGGACCAGATATCTTATTCTTTTGGGTTGCACGTATGATTGTTGCAGGTTATGAGTTTAAAGGTGAAAAACCATTTTCTAATGTGTATTTAACAGGATTGGTTCGTGATAAGCAACGCCGCAAGATGAGTAAGTCTTTAGGGAATTCGCCTGACGCTTTAAAACTAATTGCAGATTTTGGTGCTGATGGTGTTCGGGTAGGCTTATTGTTGAGTGCAGCCGCTGGAAACGATTTAATGTTTGATGAAGCGCTTTGCCAACAAGGAAAAGCTTTTGGTAATAAAATTTGGAATGCCTTTAGATTGATAAATGGTTGGGAAGTTGCTGATATCGAGCAACCTGAATCTTCTAGAATAGCCATTGAATGGTACCAAAGTAAATTCCAAAAGGTGCTTTTAGAGATTGAAGACCATTACAGCAAATACCGATTGAGCGATGTGTTAATGGCAACCTATAAACTTATTTGGGATGATTTCTGTTCATGGTTACTGGAAATGGTAAAACCGACATATCAACAACCTATAGATAAAGCAACATTTGCTGCGATTATTACCATTTTAGAAGATAATTTAAAGCTGTTGCATCCGTTTATGCCATTTTTAACTGAAGAGATTTGGCAACATATTTCTGAACGAACTCCAGAGCAAGCACTTATTATTGCAAAATGGCCAGAAGGGAAGCCTGCAAATAAAAAATTAATTGCCGAATTTGATTTTGCTGCTGAAGTAATCTCGGGAATAAGAACTATTAGAAAGCAAAAGAATATTGCATTTAAAGATAGTATTGAACTGTTTGTATTAAATAATGACAACACTTCAAAAACCTTTGATGTGGTTATTAGTAAGCTAGGAAACATTTCAGCGTTGCATTATACAGATACAAAGGTAGATGGTGCATTAACCTTTAGAGTAAAATCAAACGAATATTTTGTACCAATGCAAGGGGGTATTGATGTAGAAGCTGAAATTGCAAAACTTACAGAAGAATTAAATTATACAGAAGGCTTTTTAAAATCGGTACAAAAGAAGTTAGCTAACGAGCGTTTTGTGGCTGGAGCACCAGAGCAAGTCGTGGCAAGCGAAAAGAAAAAAGAAGCTGATGCTTTAGCAAAAATAGAGACTCTTAATGCAAGTTTGGCAAGTTTGAAATAATAAATGGTTGTTATTCCGTATTTGATACGGAATCTATTACCAATTAGTTATAGATGTTTGAAAACACACTTCTACATGTTCAGTGTGACATCTTAGGTGTTAAACTTGCTCGCAATAACAAAGTATTATTTCCGATATAAAAAGTAATCATTTACCAAATCTATATAAATACGTTTGGCTTCATCTTCAGTAATGTCTTTAGCCTGAAATAAAGCATTGGTTTTAAAGGCATTTATTATGGCTTTACTACTACTTGGTCTGCCGTAATCGTTGGTTGCTTTTTTATAGTAGGCATACAGGCGCAACAGGATGTCAGCAGGAAAAGGTTCTGTATACGCATTGACACGCTCGACAGCATCTTTAAATTCAATATCTAGCTTTTCTTCACTTGTCATTATAATGCTGCAATAATACTTTCGCCCCCACGAACTTTTTGGTTAAGTTTTACTTTAATTGTGGTATCTAAAGGTAAAAATAAATCCACTCTCGAACCAAATTTTATAAATCCTGAGTCTTTACCCTGTGTTACTTTATCATTTTGTTTGGCATAATTTACTATACGTCTTGCCATTGCTCCAGCTATTTGCCTATACAATACTTTACCATAGGTTTCATTTTCTACAACTACAGTTGTGCGTTCGTTTTCCTCACTTGCTTTAGGATGCCAAGCAACTAAATATTTTCCTGAATGATATTTACTATATACCACATTACCACTAACAGGATAACGGGTAACATGCACATTTATTGGCGACATAAACACACTTACTTGTAAGCGTT
>JAADHG010000003.1 GCA_013151975.1 Chlorobiota bacterium
TTAGATAAATATATGGAACAATTATTAACGATAATAAGATACATTAAAAAAACAAGTAATGAGATTGAAGATTTTTCTTCAGAGATTTATATAGATTTATTGAAGGCGCAAATATCTTATTTAGAAACTAAATTTATTTGGATTTATTGCCACACATTTAAAAGAAATGAATTAGAATTGCTAATAGGTTATCAAGTAATTCCAAATCAAGTTTCACTATTTAAGCCTGAGAAATATCAATTTCATAAGTATATCTAGCAATTTAATTTAAACGATAAAATTATTAGATATTAAGTAAAAGATTCCTGCTTTCTCAGGAAGTAAGTATGACAAAAAAAGACCCTTATTCAGCCTTACGATTTAAAGAATTCAATATCTTTTTATTGCTTCGTTTTGCATTGGTATTTGGATGGTCTATGCAATTTATTGTCATAGAATGGCAGGTATACACCTTAACGAAAGACCCGTTATCACTTGGTATTATTGGCTTAATGGAAATTATTCCAGCATTATCTATGGCATTATTTGCTGGACATATTGTTGATCAAAGTGAAAAAAGAAACTTATTAGCTAAGTGTATTTCTGTATTTTCGTTGATTAGCTTAGGATTGTTTTTACTCACTTGGCCTAGGATAGTTTCAGATTGGTCAACAAACACAGTATTATATTCTATTTATGCGTTAGTATTTTTTGGAGGATTTTTACGTTCCTTTTTTGGACCAACCATATTTTCTTTAGTGGCATTATTAGTGCCTAAGAGAATTTATCCAAATGCAGCAACATGGAGTAGTTCTACTTGGCAAATGGCTTCGGTTTTAGGACCTGCATTTGCAGGACTTACCATTAATTGGATAGGTGTACATTGGTCATTGAGTATTGTTTTTGGTTTAGTGATGTTATCACTAATTATATTATTTCAGATTTCTAAAAAACCAATTTTAAACCCCAAGATTGGTGAACCTGTAATGCAAAGCCTGAAAGAAGGGGTGAAGTTTGTATTTAAAACTAAAGCCATTTTAGGTGCCATTACTTTAGATATGGTTGCCGTACTTTTTGGAGGCGCAGTAGCCTTGTTGCCAATTTTTGCGCAAGATATTTTGGAAGTTGGCTCCCAAGGTTTTGGCGTTTTAAGAGCAGCGCCAGCAGTAGGTGCTTTTATAACCATGTTAATTACTGCCTACATTCCGATAAGTAAAAATGCTGGATTGAAATTATTAGGTGCCATCTTTGGATTTGGGGTCTGTATTATCGTGTTTGGGCTATCATCTATATTTTGGATTTCGGTAGTAGCGTTATTCTTTAGTGGTGTTACAGATGGTGTTTCAATGGTAATACGTCAAACTATTTTACAATTAAAAACACCAGATGAAATGCGAGGACGTGTGGCTTCAGTAAACTCTATGTTTGTGGGTTCATCAAATGAGCTTGGTGCTTTTGAAAGTGGCTTAACAGCAAAATTAATGGGAACAGTAACAGCTGTAGTTTTTGGAGGAACAATGACCTTAATTACTGTTATTACTACTGGAATTGTCTCACCATCGTTTAGAAAATTGGATTTAACAAAGGACCTGGAAAGGCATGAAAATGAAGATTAATTCATAGTACTTTTAAAGAACTCCCAAAGTTTGTCACAAGCATTAAAATCTTGAGTAGTTGCACCTGTTACTTTTCTCAATAAGCGCTTTTTCTTTTTTGCTCCAGGCCAAGAGTGGCCACCATTAGTCACTTTTATTAATTCTACTTTTAATGATGGATTTTCTGGGTTTGGATATTTGAAATGCTCGGAAGTCATATTATCTTTAACAGAGATATTTGCTAATTTAGTTATAATGGGTACGAGGCTATTCCCGTTTAACGAGCACATATAAGCAATACTCTTTTCAATACCCAACACATGCCCTCGTGTTTTTTTAAATACAGTTATATCTCCTTCAGCATAAGGAATGATAGGGTCTTTTGTACCATGAATAAATAGGATTGAAAACGGAGAGACATCAGCAACTTTATCGACTTCATCTTTCCCAAATGTCGCCGCAACCATACCAATAATTTTTATTTTTTCTGGCAATTCCATAGCTAAAGTTTGTGACATTAATCCACCATTAGAAATACCGCAGGCAAAAACAGCATCATCGTTAATGTTATATTCAGATTGCAATTTCGAAATCATTTTGCTAATAAAACCAACATCATCAATATTTTCTTTTCGAGCAAAGCCGTTTTGATCACGTTTGTTGTTGTCGTTCCAAGATTTTTTAACACCTTGTGGATACACCACAATAAACCCTTCTGTATCAGCCAAAGTGTTGAACCTCTTTTTAGTGCTAGTCATTAATTGTTTGGCAGTTCCACCACCTCCATGTAGAGCAATAACCAAAGGATATGTTTTTGCTTCGGAATAGTTTTTAGGAAGATAAGTTAACCACGTTCTAACATAACCATCATGAGTAATTTCTCCCTGTCTTATTTGAGCGAATGCAGAAAAAATGAAGCTCAAACTAAATGTGAGGATAAAGAAATATTTTTTCATTAAAATTATTTATAAGACTCAAGAGAAAATTTTTCACCATCAAATTCACCAAAAGTATAATAAGAAATCCAATCGCCAAGATTGATGTATTTTGAGTTATTTCCTAAATCTATTTCTAAAGGCAAGTGCCGGTGTCCGAAGATGTAATAATCATGATGCTTGTCTTGTTCTTTGCGCTTACAATATTGTACTAACCACTCATTGTCTTCCCCAAGGAATTTAATATCTTCCTCTCCTGATATTAATTTGTTCTTAACCGAAAAGTATTGTGCTAAACACACTCCTAAATCTGGGTGTAACCATCTAAATAACCATTTAGCAAAACCATTAGTAAATACTTTTTTCATGCGTTTGTATCCTTTATCCTTTGGACCTAAACCATCACCATGACCGATAAAAAATGTTTTGTCATTAAAGGTAAACTCTTGTGGTTTATGATATACAGGAATGTTGAGTTCTTCTTCAAAATAACCATTCATCCATAAATCATGATTCCCTACAAAATAATAGATGGGAATTCCAGAATCGCTAATTTCAGCAAGCTTACCAAGCGTTCTAGTAAAGCCTTTTGGAACTACAGTCTTATATTCAAACCAAAAATCGAAAAGATCACCTAAAAGAAAAATGGCAGTAGCATCATGTTTTATACTATCTAACCAAGCTACAAACTTCTTCTCTCGAGGAAGTGATTGTGCCTTTGTTGGTGCTCCTAAATGATTATCGGAAGCGAAGTATATTTTTTTTCCTTCAGGAATTTGCATGTGTAAATATATTATTCTTTTTTCCATTGCTGAAAAAAGAAACAAAAAATCTAGACTGACTAAATGTTGTTTAAATTTTTTATTTGAATTCTAAACCTTCCGACCTTTTCAGCTAAAGCTGAATTCGAACAAGCGGAAGCTTTTAAACGAATTCTTCATTTTAAATTTTACAACAACTTTTAGTAGACCAATAGTTCAATGCTTTGCATTGATTAATAGGGTTAAGTTATAGTAAGATATTGTCTAAAAATGAGTCGTATTGTCATTCTGAACCTTTTGACCGTCGCTCTAGAAAAGTTAAGGGGAAGAATCTCATGGTAAGCTTTTCTGTTTAAAAAATTACATCATCGTTTTACCTCTCACAATGCTAACGGATTAATTATTATCACTAGCATACCATTCGGCATAAGACGAATCCGTTTCTTGTAATTTTAAAGAATGTAATTTTATATTCTCCGGAAGGCGTTTTTTAATTTTTTTAGCAAAATCTATAACCATCATTTCGCTTGTTGGTTGATAATCTACTAAAAGAACATTATGCCCTCTGTTTTCCAACTCTTTTGCCAACTCAACATGAGGCGTGTTTTTATTAAAAACGGTTGCATGATCAAACACATTTACAATCTCCTCTTTCACTATTTTTTTTAGGTCTGAAAAATCTATAACCATTCCAAACTTCACATTGTTAGAATCGGTTATTGGTCTACCTATAACAGTAACAGCAAGTTTGTAACTATGACCATGAACATTCCTACATTTACCATCATAACCGTAAAGCGCGTGTCCAGTCTCGAAAGAAAATTGTTTAGTAATACGAATATTGCCCATTGTTATCTTCGTTTTCTTTTATTAATAAAATATACAATTACCAATACGAGACCTAATAAAAGAAACAAACCATTTCCACTTAAAAAATTAAGGATATCCATTTTATTCTCTATTTATTCTCTATTTATTCTTTTTTTATTATATCTATAAATTAAATAGGCAACAACAACTAAAACAACAAAAGGCAACATTGAGCCAATAAATACACCAATTTCATAATTACCATCAGGAGCATTATTAATCTTTTCTTCAATATTTACATCTTGAATAAGGCTTGATAAAAACATAGTTAAATTTAGAAATATGCATTATGCGTCAAAGTTACGCCTTTTGAGCAAGTGGTAAAAATAGTTGTCTAAATTTTATGATTAAAGGGATGCCTCGGGCAATTATCCAGAACGTAAATGCAATAAATATTGCATACAATTTATAATCTAGACTGTCTAACCAAAACAAGATTGGGATAAAAACAATAAACGTTGAAAATAATAATACATTACGTAAATGCTTCATTTTACCTAAACCTTTAAATATCCCATCAAAAATAAAAGCCAAGGCACATAAAGGTTGCATTGCTAGAATAATCCAAAATACATTATAAAATGCATCAAGCACGAGAGGGTCTTTAGTAAACAAAGTTCCTAACGGATAGTAAAATAAGCCGCCAACTATTGCCATAATAATTCCAATAATTATTCCATACTTAATGAGTTTGTTACTTAATTTTATAAGTAAACCATACTCTTTTCCGCCGAATAATTTTCCTGATAAGATATTACCAGCACTAGCATATCCATCTACAATAAAGGCTCCTAAAAACCATAAATTTATAGCTATTGTGTAGGCTGCAATGTAGGCTTTACCATAGCTAGTAGCGAAAGCACTTCCGTAATATAAGGTTACATTTAACGCTATGGTTCTTACAAATAAATTTAAAATCATAAGCATAAACCGCTTAATTTCTTTATTAAAAGGAAAATTTAATTTTAATGGAATCTCTGTTTTTTTAAGCAAGTAGTAACCAGCAAATAATGCCATTAACACTTGTGCAGCGACACTTGCATACGCAGCACCTTTAATATGCATTGGCGCAATAAAACCTTCAATACCATACACTAATATAATGTCTAATATAATATTTGAAACGGCACCAATAATGGCTATAATCATAGGATAAAACGTGTTTTGTAAGCCTCTAAAAGCTCCAAAAATAGCCATTGTAAATAATGTGAAGGGAAAACCAAATACACGAATTTTATAATAATCCACACTATAGTTTAAGATTAAATCGGAAGCATTATAAAGCTTAAAAATATGTTCGGCAAAGGGATATGTTGTTAGAATAATAAGCACGCTAAACGATGTAATTATAAAAATTGCTTGCGCAGGAAGGCTTTTTACTTTATCTAATTGATTGGCACCTAAATATTGAGATACAATAGAGGAAATGGCACTTCGTGTTTGCCCTAAAACCCAGATTAACATGGATATAAATGCGCCTACAATACCCACAGCTGCTAAAGATTCCGTCGCATTTATATCAATATTACCAACTATTGCTGTATCTGTAATTGATAATATAGGTTCAGACACTCCAGCTATTAATGCTGGAATAGCCAGTTTGTTAATTTGTTTTAAGCTTATTGAAGTACTCAAATGGAATAACTTAATGAGATTAGAATCATTATTAATATTATTAATGTTTACTTTTGTGATAAATATGATGTAAATTTAGTTTTTTAAATCTATAATTATGAAGAATATTTTAGTTCCTGTAGGATCTTCAAAAAATGCGGTGAGTCATTTGCAATACGCAATAGATTTTGCAAAAGCCTTTGATGCTAAAGTGTATGTAGTTCAAGTATATAATGTGTATACAAAAGCGGGGACAATGATTAAAATAGACCATATTATTGAACGTGAAAGCAAAGAATTTTTAAATGATTTAGTATCTAAAGTTGATACAAAAGGCGTTGAGGTAATTACAAGAACATTTAAAGGGAACTTAATAGATACTTTAGAGCTTGCGAGTAAAACGGCTAATATTGACTTGTTTTTGATTGAACCCAGAACAACCTCGATTAAAGACGAAGTGTTTTTAGGCAAAACTTCGGGTAAAATTATTAAACAAACCGAAATTCCAGCTTTAATAGTTCCCGAAGGATATGTGTTTAAGCCAATTACTAATATTTTAATGGCAGTAAAGTCTGCCATTATTAGAAAGGATAATGTGCTAAGACCGCTACAATTAATTAAAGAAAGTTTTAAGGCAAAAGTGAATTTATTGTTGGTGAAAACACCCTATCATAATGAAGGTGATTTTGATGTTAATGAAGAATTATCAGAGGTGTCTGACAATATAATAACAACAAATAATGCAACAACATTTCAAGGTGTTTTAGAACATTTTCAATCTATACATCCAGATTTACTATGCGTAGTACGCCGTAAACGTGGATTTTTTACCAAAAAGTGGGAAAAGAATGTAATCTATAAAAAAGATTTTCATAGTTCTATTCCTGTATTAGTGTTGAGTGGATTGAAATAAAATTTGGGGATGTAGCCCGCCTGAACGAATTCATTCGGGCAGGCTCAGTTGGCTACCAGCCCGTACCGAAAAGGTACGTTCGGGCGGGGAGCGTTTAATTAAATAATGTATTGCGTTTATATAATTTATAGTGTTGATTTTAAGAGATATTATGTTGGATTATCCTCTAATATATCTCAAAGATTAGAAACCCATAATCTGGGAGTTGTTAAATCAACTAAAGCATTTTGCCCATGGAAAATAATATACACTGAAATATTTGAAACTAGAATTGAAGCTCGAAAAAAAGAAAAATATTTTAAATCTGCAGCAGGAAGACGCTGGCGGAAAAAGAATTTGGGGATGTAGCTCAGTTGGCTAGAGCGCTTGACTGGCAGTCAAGAGGTCGTGGGTTCGAGCCCCATCTTCTCCACTCCATTATAGTAAGACTTTCAAATTATTGAAAGTCTTTTTTGTTTAATCTAAAGACGACTTATTATAAATTACAGGCATTTGGCCTTTCCACGTATTCCATAAATCAGCATTACTTATCAAATTAGCCATAAAGTGGCCAACATTAATACGACTAGTTTTACCTGCATCAAAAATTGCACTTCTAATTGGTGAAGGGTGTATTTCGTAATCGGTTACTTCTTCCTCGTCAATCAAATTGTCTGGTCGAACGGCTGTCCACTCTACGAAAGGGTCGTTTTGACCAATTTTGACTCGTAAATAATCAGCAGCATTTTCATTATCTACATGTGGAGGTAATAACAACCTAAGTAGGACTATAACACATTTTTGCCCAAACGAAATCGGTTCGCTTAAATCACGATTACGATTGCCTGTAGTATTCATTAAAACATATTTAATTGGGCTCTTTGGAGTATTAACTTTTATAGCATCACATAGGCGTCGAGTAGCATCTGTAACAAGTTTTCTAGGTTGTCCGTAGATACCTTTCCAACTCATATTATGTCCAAGACAGGACGCAATTGATTGACAATCAAAAACAAGTTCGCTCATCTCCTCCTCGCTTAATTTTAAAATGCTTGCAGAAATAATTTGTAAGCGATCATTGTTTTTCCAGTATTCTGGCAACTTTTCAGGAGCCCTTACAACCACCTTAACTTTATGTCCTTGATTTAGAAGTTGCTCAACCAACTGTTTTCCTGTTGCGCCACTTGCACCTACCACTAAAATTGTCATATATTATTTTTTACTATTAGCAAAAAGAGTTTCATTAATATGAGACGAACTATTTG
>JAADHG010000177.1 GCA_013151975.1 Chlorobiota bacterium
ACAAGATGTTGCTAAAACACTAAAAACAAGTACTATAAAAGCAATGAATTTCTTCATATTGAGGCGAATTGATTATACACAAATATAGCTTTTAGTAGGCAAAATAAAAACAGCTAACGTTTTTTTTGGATTTTTATGCTTTATTTGCACAAAAAAGGACTTGAATTATCTAACAGTAGAGAACATATCAAAATCTTATGGAGAATTAACACTTTTCCAAAATATTTCTTTTAGTATACATAAAGATCAAAAAATTGCTTTTGTTGCCAAAAACGGAGCAGGAAAAACTTCGATACTAAATATCCTATCTGCGAAAGATGAAGCAGATTCTGGTCAGGTAATTTTTAGAAAAGGGTTAAAAGTTTCATTTCTTTCACAAGATCCCGTGTTAAACAACAACCTAACTGTTGAAGAAACTATTTTTGATTCAGACAATCCTATTCTTAATGTTATTAATTCTTACCATGAAGCATTACATAATCCCGAAGACTCAGAAGCTTATCAAAAAGCGTTTGAAGCTATGGAACGTCACAATGCTTGGGACTTTGAAACACAATACAAACAAATACTTTTTAAGTTAAAACTTGAAACTTTAGATCAAAAAGTGAGCCTGTTATCTGGTGGGCAAAAAAAACGTCTCGCTTTAGCTAATGCCTTAATAAATAAACCTGATTTATTAGTACTTGACGAGCCAACTAACCATCTTGACCTAGAAATGATAGAATGGTTAGAAGCCTTTTTTGCCAAAGAAAATATCACGCTTTTTATGATTACTCATGACCGCTATTTTCTAGAGCGAGTATGCAATGAAATAATTGAATTAGACCAAGGCGAAATCTTTAATTACAAAGGAAACTATTCGTATTACCTCATTAAAAAAGAAGCACGAATAGAACGTGAAGCTGTTGAAACTAACAAATCCAAACAACTGTACAAGAAAGAACTCGATTGGATGCGTCGCCAACCCAAAGCACGTACCACAAAGTCTAAATCTAGGATTGATGATTTCTATGAAATAAAAGAACGTGCGCATAAACGTAGGCAAGACCATGAAGTACAGCTAGAAATTAATATGGAACGCCTCGGAAGCAAAATTTTGGAGTTACATAATGTAAGTAAAGCATTTGATGACAATATCATGCTTAAAAAGTTTGATTATGTTTTTCAAAAAGGAGAACGTATTGGTGTTATTGGCAAAAACGGTTCTGGAAAAACAACATTCTTAAATTTAATTACTAATAGCCTAAAACCAGATTCCGGAAAAGTAATCCTTGGTGAAACAGTTAAATTTGGGTACTACACGCAAGATGGAATAGTAATAAAACCCAAACAAAAAGTAATTGATGTTGTAAGGGAGTTTGGTGATTATATTCCACTAAAAAAAGGACGACAAATAAGTGCACAACAGTTATTAGAACGCTTTCTGTTTGATAGGAAAAAACAATACGATTTTGTTGAAAAATTAAGTGGTGGCGAACGTAAACGTTTATACTTGTGTACAGTACTTATTCAAAATCCAAATTTTTTAATTCTTGATGAACCTACTAACGATTTGGATATTGTAACATTAAATGTGCTAGAGAATTTTTTACTAGATTTTCCTGGATGTATTGTTGTTGTGACTCACGATCGCTATTTTATGGACAAAATTGTAGATCACCTATTTATATTTAGAGGTCAAGGTATCATTGATGATTTTCCTGGAAATTATAGCGACTTCAGAACCTATGAAGATAGCATCACTAAAATCTCAAATACGTCTGAGAATAAACCTGAAAAGAAACAATGGAAAAAAGACAGTAACAGCCAACTCTCTTACAACGAGCAAAAAGAATTAAAAAACATAGAAAGTAAACTTAAGTCTTTAGAACACGATAAAAAAGAGCTGGAAATCAAGTTTCATGATGAAACACTTTCAACTGAAAAAATAAATGAACTTTCTACGCAATTACAACACATTATTGATACCATTGAAGAAAAAGAATTACGCTGGCTAGAATTACTTGAAAAATTAGAAGGTTAATCATGTTCTATCAAATAAAAGCATATTTAAAGTTTCTTTTAAAATCAACCAACCAACATGGCGTACACTCTCCATTTGTGTTTAATCTTGTAACCAAATGCTTTTATGACAAGACCATTTATAAAGAGTATAAAGAAATTGAACAATACAGAACCTCTTTACTTAAAAACAAAAACACTATTGAAGTTACCGATTTAGGTGCTGGCTCTAAAACAACTAAACATAGCAAACGCGATATCTCACAAATCGCAAAAAATGTGAGTACTTCAAAACGCAGAGCCAAGTTATTATTCAGACTAATTCGCTATTTTAATTGTAAAAACAGTCTTGAGCTTGGTACATCACTCGGAATTGGTACTCATGCTCTAAGTATGGGGAATCTTAATGGAAACATTACTACAATTGAAGGCTGTCCTAATCTTGCAAAGTTTTCAAGAGAAAAATTAAAACAATTGCATTTATATAATATTGAAGTATTAACTGGTAATTTCTCCGAAATATTAAAGACTTTAAAAGAGAACACTTTTGATCTTGTATATTTCGATGGTAACCATCAAAAAGATGCAACACTCAATTATTTTGAAATATTATTACCAAAGGCACATAACAATACTGTTTTTATTTTTGATGACATTTATTGGTCAAAAGACATGACCTCAGCTTGGGAAACAATAAAGCAACACCCAAAAGTAACTGTAAGCATTGATACTTTTTATTGGGGTTTTATCTTTTTTAGAAAAGAACAACAAAAAGAACATTTCACTATTCGTCTGTAAATCTTTTGTCTTTTACCTTTTAACTTTTAACTTGCAGTTTATATGAAAATCTACACCAAAACAGGAGATAAAGGCACAACGGCTTTATTTGGAGGCACAAGAGTCCCTAAACACCATATACGTATTGAAAGTTATGGCACTGTGGATGAGTTAAACTCGCATATTGGTTTGCTTCGCGATCAAGATATAGACACACATTACAAAGATATTCTCATTAATATTCAAGATAAACTCTTTACTGTTGGTGCTGTTTTAGCGACTGATCCTGAAAAAGCAATATTAAAAAGTGGTAAAGAACGCTTAAACATCCCTAAAATTTCTAATGAAGATGTTGAACTTCTAGAACATGAAATTGATAATATGAATAGTCAACTTCCCCAAATGACACATTTTGTATTACCTGGCGGACATCAAACGGTGTCATTCTGTCACATAGCACGTTGTGTGTGCCGTAGAGCTGAGCGTTTAGCCACAGCGCTTAATGAACTAGAACCTTTTCAAGCTGAAGTGCTAACTTACCTTAACCGTCTATCTGACTATCTTTTTGTATTGGCACGAAAATTGTCTAAAGACCTGCAAGCAGATGAAGTAAAATGGATTCCTAAAAAGAACTCATAAATCCCATCTCAACTCAATAAAATAACACTGTAAAAACACTTTAGCCTCAAAAATTACAGTAAAAAGTGAACGTTCTTAAAAATAATGATGAAATAATGCTTTTTTTACTTGACTTTTTCAACTAAAAAATTATTTTTGCAAAATATAAATCTGTAAAAAATGTATTGGACTTTAGAATTAGCCTCATATTTAAGTGATGCACCTTGGCCAGCTACCAAAGATGAATTAATAGATTACTCTATTAGAACCGGAGCACCTCTAGAAGTTGTAGAGAATTTACAAGCTATTGAAGATGAAGGAGACTCTTATGACTCGATTAGTGAGATTTGGCCTGACTATCCCACAGATGACGATTATCTTTGGAACGAGGATGAATATTAATTACAAACCCTAAAAAATAGTTAAAAGTCTCGTTTGAGACTTTTTTTGTGCGTTATTTTTTCATTTAACATAACAACAAATAGTATCTTTGACTGCCTATTTGGTCAAAGACTAAAAAATAAATCGATATAATGAGTTTTTTAAATTCAGTACTTAAAGTATTTGTTGGAGATAAATCCAAGCAAGATGTAAAGGCAATGATGCCTTTAGTAGAAAAAATAAAATCTTTTGAAGCACAAATTGAAAGCCTATCGCATGATGAGCTCCGAGCTAAAACAGCAGAATTCAAATCCAAAATTGCTGAAGCACGTCAAAGTATAGAAGATAAAATCTCCTCGCTTATAGAAGAAGCAGACGCTACCGAAGATATTGATAGAAAAGAAGATATTTATCTAGAAATTGATACGCTAAAAGATGAATCTTACGCTGTTACAGAAGGTGTTTTAAATGATATACTTCCAGAAGCGTTTGCTGTAGTAAAAGAAACAGCAAAACGTTTTGTAAATAATACTAGCATTACCGTAAAAGCCACAGCTTTTGATCGTGAAATCTCTGGCAGTAAAGACTATGTAACTTTAGATGGAGAAAATGCAACGTGGTCAAACTCTTGGGATGCTGCAGGAAAACCTATCACTTGGGATATGGTTCACTACGATGTACAGTTAATTGGTGGTATTGCTATGCATGAAGGCAAAATTGCCGAAATGCAAACAGGAGAAGGAAAAACACTAGTTGCCACTCTTCCTATGTACTTAAATGCACTTACCGAAAAAGGTGTACACTTAGTAACAGTTAATGATTATTTAGCAAAACGTGATAGTGCGTGGATGGCTCCTATTTTTGAGTTTCACGGTATGAGTGTAGATTGTATTGATTACCATCAACCAAACTCTGAAGGCCGACGAAAAGCATATAATGCTGATATTACTTATGGTACAAATAACGAATTTGGATTCGATTATTTACGTGATAATATGGCACATTCACCCGATGATTTAGTGCAACGCCCTCATCATTTTGCTATTGTAGATGAAGTAGATTCTGTATTAGTTGATGATGCCAGAACACCATTAATCATTTCTGGTCCAATTCCGCAAGGAGATAAGCACGAATTTAATGAGCTGAAACCTAAGATTGATGATATTGTTAGTGTACAACGAAAATATTTAATTGGTGTTTTAGCAGAAGCAAAAAAGTTAATTGCCGCAGGAGATACTAAAGAAGGTGGTTTTCAACTACTACGTGTTTTTAGAGGAATTCCAAAAAACAAAGCCCTTATTAAGTTTTTGAGTGAAGAAGGTATAAAACAACTGCTTCAGAAAACTGAAAACCATTACATGCAGGACAACAACAGAGAGATGCCAAAGGTAGATGCTGAGTTGTACTATGTAATTGATGAAAAAAACAATCAAATTGAACTCAGCGATAAAGGTGTAGAATACCTTTCTGGTAAAGACGATCCAGACTTTTTTGTAATGCCTGAAATTGGGCTAGAAATTGCAAAAATTGAATCACAAGGTTTAACTCCAGAGAAAGAAGCTAAACTTAAAGAAGATTTATTTCGTGATTTTGGAATAAAATCTGAACGCATACACACCCTTAGCCAACTATTAAAAGCATACGCCTTATTTGAAAAAGACATTCAATACGTTGTCATGGACAACAAAGTCATGATTGTTGATGAACAAACTGGTCGTATTATGGATGGTCGCCGTTATAGCGATGGTTTGCACCAAGCTATAGAAGCCAAAGAAAATGTAAAAATTGAGGCAGCTACGCAAACCTTTGCGACAGTTACATTACAAAACTACTTTAGAATGTATCGCAAATTGTCTGGTATGACAGGAACTGCGGTTACTGAAGCTGGAGAATTTTGGGAAATCTATAAATTGGATGTGGTTGAAATACCAACCAATCGTCCTATTGTAAGGGACGACAAAGAAGATTTAGTATATAAAACGAAACGAGAAAAATACAATGCTGTTATTG
>JAADHG010000218.1 GCA_013151975.1 Chlorobiota bacterium
AGTTCTACACCTAATGGTTTTGAACGTGTTTGTAGTAAAGACAAAGTTTGTGGTAAAACGTCGTCAGACACAAAGAATTTAACAACATTGTCTTTCTTTTGTTGTCTTTCGCGAACTGCGAAAAGTAATGCCATAGCTTCGGCTGCTGCAGTGCTTTCGTCTAAAAGAGATGCATTTGCTATTTCCATTCCGGTAAGATCGGTAATCATGGTTTGGAAATTTAAAAGCGCCTCTAGACGACCTTGAGCAATTTCGGCTTGATAAGGTGTGTAAGCCGTATACCATCCTGGGTTTTCTAAAATATTGCGTTGAATAACAGCAGGAAGATTGGTTGGATGATAACCAAGACCTATATACGATTTATACACCTTGTTTTTAGATGCTAGCGTATGTATGTGTTCTAGATATTCTTGTTCGCTCATGGCAGCATCGAGGCTGAGAGCCTTGTTTAAACGAATGTTATCAGGAATAGTTTCAGAAATAAGTTGGTCTAAAGAATTTGTTCCAATAACCTTAAGCATTTCAGTATGGTCATTTTCTCTTGGGCCAATATGACGTAGTGCAAAAGCATCTGTATTCATGTTGTATTATTGTAAATTTTAAAGCGCAAAATTAAACAAATAATAGTGTTTTTAGCTTACCAATATTGAAAGTTTTTAACCAATTATTTCTGTTATTAACAGTTTGATTATTTTTGTGCTATGCAATTCGTAAAACGTCTTTTTGATTTTTATCTAAATAGTAGTATTCATGTAGCACTAGCCGTATGTTGCTTATCATGGATTACCTTAGTGGATTTTAACATTGGTGTTGAATTAAACCTTATTTATTTTACATTTTTTGCAACTATAACAGGATACAATTTTGTGAAGTATTTTGGTTTGGCAAAATTTCATCATAGGAAATTAGCACCTTGGCTAAGGTACATTCAGATATTTTCGTTTTTATCTTTTTTAGGACTTTTTTATTTTACACTTAAGTTAGAAACTAAAACACTACTCTATTTAGCTGGATTGGGAGTGGTTACGTTTTTATATGCGATACCGTTTTTACCAAAAAAATACTTTTTAGACAAGAATAAAAATTTACGAGCTATAAGTGGTTTAAAGATTTATGTTATTGCCTTTGTTTGGGCTATTACGACAGTTGTTATTCCGTTGATTAATGAAGATTACACAATAGACAGTGATGTAATTATAACGGTATTTCAAAGGTATTTATTTGTTTTTGTAGCAATGCTTCCCTTTGAAATTAGAGACATGCAATTTGATAATTTAAAATTAGCAACGGTGCCTCAAAAAATTGGTATTAAAAAAACTAAATTTATAGGAGTTATATTGTTGGTACTGTTTTTTTTGATGGAATCTTTTAAGGATAATACATCAGAACCTAAGACAATGATTGTGTTTATGATTGCAGTATTACTACTAGGTTTTCTTCTTTTTAGTAATATAAAGCGTCAAAAGTATTACAGTTCATTTTGGGTAGAAGGAATTCCAATTATTTGGATGGTTTTAACTTTGTATTTAACCTAATTGTTTTTAGATAACTCTTCTTCAAAGTTTTTCTTTAAAGCATCTTTTTCAGAAGTCTTTAAGTATTCTAATTCTGAGTTATTTATTACTTGTGTAAGCTTAGAATTGTTTTTGGAGTACTTTCTACATGCTTTACAATATATTAAGTGAATATTGAGTTTTATTTTTTCCCAAAGACTAGCTTCATTATATTGTGATTTGTCACAATTATGGTTTGCTTCATTACATGATATGAACATTTTATTTTTTTTATTCATTACACAATTTTAAAACCAATTTTTTTCTAAACATGAGGCTAGTGCAGTTCTCGCCCTATGTATGATTACCCAAAGGTTAGACGCTGTAATATTCAATTCATTACATATGGTTTCAGTTTCATAACCCAGTATCGTTTTCATTTTAAAAATTTGGGCTTGCTTTTCTGGTAATTTGCTCATACAATTATGAATGGCCAATCCCAGCTCAGTATTTTCCAGAGTGTTTTCTGCTGTTTTATCAAATGGATCTGCAACGCGTTGTTCAATCCAATCGCCTTCATTATCAGTATCACTATTAAAGTTTATTCTAACTTCAGCTTTACCTTTTTTAGAATTTATTTTTCTATAATGGTCAATAATTTTTCGTTTTAAAATAGAAATAAGCCACGTGCGTTCACTAGCTTCTCCTTTAAAATTCTTCATAGATTTTAAACCTGCAAAAAAAGTATCCTGTACTAAATCTTGTGCAGTATCTCTATCTTTTACTCTTGTTATAGTGTAATTAAATAGGTAATCTGAATACAAATCTATCCACTTGTTTGGATTTATTTGATGGTTTGACATTATAGTACTTTTGTTTTAGAGTTTCAAAAATATAATAAAAAGATGACTTGCAAAGATTTTGTGAAAATTTTAAAACTATCTTAGTTAAATAGAATTTATACTTAAGATTATTTTTCAATCAATCCAGCACGTTTCAATAAAGCTTCTGGTTTTGGCTCTTGACCTCTAAAACGTTTGTAAAGTACCATTGGATCTTCTGTGCCACCTTTACTTAATACATTTTCTTTAAATTTATTAGCAACGGTTTTATTAAAAATACCTTCTTCAGCAAAATATTCAAAGGCATCAGCATCTAGTACTTCAGCCCATTTATAACTGTAGTAACCCGACGAATAACCGCCTTGAAAAATATGCGAAAAAGCAGTACTCATACAGTTCTCTTTAATATCAGGATAAAGTTGTGTGTCCTTAAAGGCATTAATTTCATATTGCTTTACATCTTTAATGTTTGAAGGGTCTAGTCCGTGCCAACCCATATCTAATAATCCAAAACTTAGTTGACGTAAGGTTTGCATACCTTCATGAAATGTTGATGATTCTTTAATTTTTTTAATCAATTCCATAGGAATGATTTCCCCTGTTTCATAGTGTTTCGCAAAGTCCTCTAAAGCGTCTTTTTCGTAACACCAATTTTCTAAAACTTGACTTGGTAATTCTACAAAATCCCAATACACACTAGTGCCAGATAAACTTTGATAAGTTGTATTTGCTAACATGCCATGAAGCGCATGACCAAATTCGTGAAAAAGAGTGGTAACTTCGTTAAAGGTAAGGAGGGAAGGCTTACTTTTTGTTGGCTTGGTAAAGTTGCATACTATAGATATGTGTGGGCGTTCGTTTTTCCCATCTTTAATGTATTGAGATTTAAAAGAAGTCATCCATGCACCATTTCGTTTTCCTTGTCTGGGAAAAAAATCAGCGTAAAAAATAGAAACTAAATCTCCATTTTTGTCAGTGACTTTATAGGTTAAAACATCGTCGTGATATGTGTCTATATCATGTATTTCTTCAAAATTGAGATCGTATAGTTTATGAGCAACAGTAAATACACCTAGAATGACATTCTCTAATTTAAAATAAGGTTTTAATTGTTCATCATCCAGATTAAATAATTTTTGTTTTAATTTTTCAGAATAATAAGCGGAGTCCCATTTTTGAAGGTTATCAATGCCATCTAATTCTTTTGCGAAATCTTGAAGATTAGCAAATTCACGTTCAGCGGCTGGTTTTGCTTTTTCAAGTAATTCATTTAAAAATTCTTGAACTTTTTCAGGTGTTTTTGCCATACGCTCTTCCAGCACAAAATGAGCATGGGTTTTATAGCCTAAAAGCTGTGCTCTCTCATAACGAAGTTTTACAATTTTAAGTACAATATCTTGATTGTCTAAGGCGTCCCCTTTAAAGGCTTTACTACCAAAAGCCAACGATAAGGTTTTGCGTAACTCTCTATTGTCTGCATAGGTCATAAAAGGAATATAACTTGGGTAATCTAGGGTAAATAACCAACCTTCTTTTTGCTTAGATTCTGCCAATTGTTTAGCAGCTTCTTTAGCACCATCTGGTAAACCAGACAAATCACTTTCATTTGTGATTAGCATTTCGAAGTTGTTAGTTTCAGCTAAAACATGTTCTCCAAACTTTAGTTTTAATTGGCTTAATTCTTTATCAATTTCTCGAAGTTTTTCTTTTTCATCTTCTGGTAAATTGGCACCGTTTCTTGAAAAGCTTTTATAATTAGTAATGAGTAACGTTTTTTGTTCTTCAGTTAAATCTAAAGTGTCTTTTATATTATAAACAGCTTTAACACGTTGAAATAGTTTCTCATTTAAAGCAATATCATTGCTGAACTCAGAGAGCAACGGCGATACATCTTGTGCTATTTTTTGAATAGCATCATTAGTTTCGGCTGAGTTTAAATTAAAAAAGATACTTGATATTCTATTTAACTCTTGTCCAGAAAAATCTAAAGCTTCAAGTGTATTTTCAAAATTTGGAGCGTCTGGATTATTTACAATAGCGTCAATTTCAGCTTTAGCTTTTGTAATGGCCTTTTTAAACGCAGGAAGAAAATCTTCGGTTTTAATTTTTGAAAAAGGAGCAGTATTATATGGTGTTGAAAAGTATTGATTTAAAGGATTCATTTAAGCTGTAAGGATTTATTAAAATAAATTTGAAAAGGATAGATTACATTTTTTACTAATAGTAATCTTTTTCTTTATAATTGTCTGATTTAACGTTTATTAACTTTTAAAAATTAGTTTGTTATTGAAAATTTATTACTTTCGCCATTATTTTTTGCTGAGTTATTCTTAACTCTAAAAAAGATAGTTGATTAATAGCAATTGTAAAACCTCGATTCCCTCGAGGTTTTATTGTTTTATAGTGTTTGCTGCATCAATAACTTTAGCTTTTAGGCCTTCTTTATATATCAATACCTTGTCTAAAACGCAAGTGTCTGAAGTGCCAATAATTTGAGCGGCTAAAATACCTGCGTTTTTAGCACCATCAAGTGCAACAGTAGCAACAGGGACACCTCCAGGCATTTGTAAAATGGATAGTACAGAGTCCCAACCATCAATAGAATTTCTAGATTTAACAGGAACACCAATAACAGGAAGAGGAGATAACGCAGCTATCATTCCAGGTAAATGTGCTGCTCCTCCGGCTCCTGCAATAATAACTTTTAAGCCTCGTTTATGAGCTTCTTTACCATAATCGAACATTTTCTCTGGAGTTCTGTGAGCAGAAACAATATCAACTTCAACTTCAATATCAAAGCCTTTTAATATATCTATTGCTTCTTGCATAATAGGAAGGTCACTATTACTTCCCATAATTATACCAACTTGTGCCATATTTATTTGCTTATAACTTTTATCTTTTGCTTAACAGCTTCTGCTATTTTATGCGCTTCGTTTAAATCTTTGTGTACAATGGTTACATGTCCCATTTTTCTAAAAGGACGTGTTTGTTTTTTTCCATAAATGTGAGGAGTTACGCCTTCCATTTTCATGATGTCTTCAATATGTTCGTAAACAACATCGCCTGAATATCCCTCAGCACCTACCAAATTTACCATTATTCCACCAACTTTACTATCGGTTTTTCCTAAAGGTAAATTTAAAATAGCGCGCAGATGTTGTTCAAATTGAGATGTGTAATTAGATTCAATGGTGTGATGTCCTGAATTGTGTGGTCTTGGAGCTACTTCGTTAATTAAAATCTCATCATCTTCAGTTTGAAACATTTCAACGGCTAAAAGACCAACATGCTCAAAAGCAGCTGAGGCTTTTAAAGCAATAAGTTCGGCTTTTAAAGCAACGTCTTTACTTACTCTTGCAGGACAGATTACATATTCTACTTGGTTTGCTTCTGGGTGAAACTCCATTTCTACAATAGGGTACACTTTTACATCTCCTTTTACATTTC
>JAADHG010000199.1 GCA_013151975.1 Chlorobiota bacterium
CCGTGTTTTTATCAGTTGAAACATTTGACCCAATGGACTCTCCAAATTTCTGGGATGGAAGAACAAGTAGCTTTGAGGCGCAAAGTTCAGGACCTCCAGGATCAAGATCAGAAATGAGAGGCGATGCTTATTTAGTAGAGTTTACTTTTGATTCTATTGTAAATAGATTGCGAAATATTGATGAGTATGTCACTTTGTTTGGAAATGCATTTAATGGTGGTATTGAAACAGTAACTGAAGAAAATTTCAACAAAGCAATAAGTGTTTTTGAAAGAAGTATTGTTGCCATAAATAGCCCTTACGATCAATATATTCTAGGTGATTTAACAGCATTGACTGAGCAGGAAAAACACGGATTACTTTTGTTTAATGGAAAAGCCAATTGTGCTGATTGCCATAAAGGTCCGGCATTTAATGATGGGTCTTTTCATAAATTAGGAATTCCTGAAAATATGGCAAGTCCTAACTCAATTGTTGCAGGTGGAGACAAGGGTAAAGACGATGAATACCTATTTAAAACACCTACTTTGCGTAATATTTCGTTAACAGCTCCTTATATGCATAACGGTATGTTAACGACCTTAGAAGATGTAGTTAATTTTAAAAATAATGGCGTAAGTGAAAACCCAAATATTGATCAAAGCGAACTTTTACCACTGGGACTTTCGCAAGCAGAAAAAGATGCTTTAGTGGCATTTTTAGTTGCCTTGACAGATAATGATTTTGATAAAACTGTACCTGCATCAGTTCCTAGCGGATTGTCAGTAGGTGGTAATATTAATTAGGATATTTGTTAAATAAGATACTAAGTGTTAATTAACTAGCGCACTTCTTGATTATTATCAGGAAGTGCGCTAGTTGCGTTATAATATTGATGAAATCTATTAGTATAAAACGCACATATTCCCTATAATCGCTGGAATTAAAAGATTATTCTCAGTTGTTCTTCCTTTGTGTTTTCTCTTTTTTATATCATTACAATTCTATTAAATAATAATCTTATTTTTGCACACTCAACAAGATTCATATATGAGCAAACCTATAAACCCTCCCAAAGCTAAAATCGTCCCAAAGCAACTAGAAATACATAACGACATTCGCGTAGACAATTATTACTGGCTCAACGATAGAGAAAATCCGGAAGTGATTGATTACTTAGAGCAAGAGAATGGCTATTGTGATGCAATGCTAAAACATACCAAAGATTTTCAAACCAATTTGTTTGAAGAAATGAAAGCACGTATTAAGGAAGACGATAGCTCTGTACCTTATAAATACAATGGCTATTGGTATATTGTTAAGTTTGAAAAAGGAAAAGATTACCCTATTTACACACGAAAGAAAGGCACATTAGAAGCTACGGAAGAAATTTTGTTCGATTGCAACGAGATGGCAAAAGGCCATGCTTACTTCAAATTAGTAGGTATTAGTATAAGTCCAGACAACACATTAGTGTCTTTTGGAGTAGATACTGTAAGTCGCAGACAATACACAATTCAAGTCAAAAATTTAGTGACCGGCAAAATTTATGATGATGCTATAAAAAATACTACAGGAAGTGCTACTTGGGCAAACGATAATAAAACACTGTTTTACACGGCTAAAAATGAGCAAACCTTACGTTCAGATAAAATATATAAGCACAAGCTAGGTGATGCGGTTACAAATGATACGCTCATTTTTACCGAAGACGACGATACCTTTGGTGTTTCAGTTTATAAAACAAAATCAAAAAAATACATTGTAATTATAAGTTATAGTACACTCACTACCGAATATCAAATATTAAATGCGAATACTCCCGATGGTGAGTTTAGAATGTTTCAACCCAGAGTTAGAGGTTTAGAATACAGTGTTAATCATTTTGAAAGTGACTTTTATATCGTTACAAATGCAGATAACGCAACTAATTTTAAACTCATGAAAACCAATGAGAAAACAACACAAATTGAGCATTGGCAAGAGATTATTGCGCATAGAGACAATGTGCTTATTGAAGGGATAGACATTTTTAAAGCGTTTCTGGTAATAAGCGAACGTCGCAATGGTTTAAATGAAATTAGAATTAAAGCTTGGGATAATACACAAGATTATTATTTACCTTTTGATAACGAAACCTATACGGCTTATACCACAACCAATATAGATTTTGATACGACAATCCTTAGGTATAGTTACAATTCGTTAACCACACCTGCTTCGGTTATAGATTTTGATATGATTTCTAAAACCAAAGAGATTAAAAAAGAGCAAGAGGTATTAGGAGGGAAGTTTAAAAAAGAAAATTACATATCAGAACGTATTTGGGCAACAGCAGATGATGGTACAAAAGTTCCAATTTCGTTAGTGCATCATCGCGATACTAAAAAAAGTAAAGAAACACCGTTGTTACTCTATGCTTATGGTTCTTATGGTTCAACAATAGATCCTTATTTCTCAACCATACGTTTGAGTTTATTAGATAGAGGTTTTATTTATGCTATTGCACATGTAAGAGGTGGCGAATATTTGGGCAGACAATGGTATGATAATGGAAAATTGCTTCACAAAAAAAATACATTTACCGATTTTATAGCCTGTTCTAAATTTTTAATTGAAGAAGGTTATACTTCAGCAAAACACCATTATGCTATGGGAGGAAGTGCCGGAGGATTGTTAATGGGAGCTATTGTAAACTTAGCACCACAGCTTTATAATGGTGTAGTGGCACAAGTCCCTTTTGTAGATGTGATTACTACAATGTTAGACGATAGTATTCCGTTAACCACAGGAGAATATGATGAATGGGGAAATCCTAATGAGAAGGTGTATTACGATTATATAAAATCGTATTCACCCTACGATAATGTAAGTTCTAAGGAATATCCAAACCTCTTAATTACAGCAGGTTTGCACGATTCTCAAGTACAATATTGGGAACCAGCAAAATGGGTTGCTAAATTGCGAGTATTAAAAATAGACAATCATTTACTATTGCTTAAAACCAATATGGAGGCTGGTCATGGAGGTGCATCTGGTCGTTTTGAAGCACTTAAAGAAGATGCCTTAGAATATGCTTTTTTGTTAGATTTGGAAGGAAAAAACACATAAATTCCAAAAATTATTATATTTTTGCCAAGTTAAAAGTTACATCTAATGCATGTAACTCATAATATTATTTTATGAAACACAGTAAAAAAGTATTTGATAATGTGTTAGACCTTATTGGTAAAACACCGCTTATTAGACTCAAAAAAATAACTCCAGATTTCGAAGGCGAATATTTAGCAAAAGTAGAAGCTTTTAATCCGGGACACTCCACAAAAGATAGAATAGCACTTTATATTATTGAAGAAGCCGAGAAAAGAGGAATCCTTTCTCCGGGAGATACTATTATTGAAACTACATCTGGAAATACTGGTTTTAGTATTGCAATGGTAAGTATCATTAAAGGCTACGAATGCGTTTTAGCTGTATCTTCAAAATCGTCAGCCGATAAGATAGATATGCTTAAAACAATGGGAGCAAAGGTATATGTATGTCCTGCTCATGTTAGTGCAGACGATCCAAGATCGTACTATCAAGTAGCAAAACGGTTACACGAAGAAATAAAGGGCTCGGTCTATATCAATCAATATTTTAATCAATTAAATATTGAAGCACATTATAAATCTACTGGTCCTGAAATTTGGGAGCAAACCGAAGGGAAAATTACACATTTGGTAGCGTGTAGCGGAACTGGTGGGACTATTTCGGGGACAGCAAAATATTTGAAAGAACAAAACCCAGATATTAAAATTATTGGAGTAGATGCGTATGGTTCAGTATTGCAAAAATACCATGAAACACGCGAATTTGATGCCAATGAAATTTATCCGTACAGAATTGAAGGTTTAGGTAAAAATTTAATACCAACTGCTACCGATTTTGATGTTATAGATAAGTTTATCAAAGTATCAGACGAAGAAAGTGCACATACTGCAAGAGAGATTGCAAGAACAGAAGGCTTATTTGTTGGTTATACAAGTGGTGCAGCATTTCAAGCAATTAAACAATTGCATGAAGAAGGCGAATTTAAAAAAGGAGATAAAATTGTAGTTATATTTCCAGACCATGGATCGCGTTATATGAGTAAAGTATATAGCGATAAATGGATGGAAGAACAAGGCTTTTTTGACAGTCAGAATGAAGCTACAATAAAAAAAATACAGTATATAGATTAATATTATATATTAATAATATTTGCCTGTAACATTGATTATTATTGATGTTACAGGTTTTTTTTATGGTAAAGAACTTATAAATAAGTGTAAAGAAAATTATTGTGTTGTGAAAATTTAATTGATTAAATTTGCTGCAACTAAACTAATGACGTATTACAGATGAAGGATTTATTTGAAAAGATATACAGAGATAAAGGACCATTGGGGAAATGGGCTTCTCATGCAGAAGGTTATTTTGTTTTTCCAAAGTTAGAAGGAGAAATTTCTAACAGAATGAAGTTTCAAGGAAAAGATGTTATTACTTGGAGTATTAATGATTACTTAGGATTAGCAAATCACCCAGAAATTCGTAAAGTTGATGCTGAAGCAGGAATAAAATATGGTTCGGCATATCCTATGGGCGCTCGTATGATGTCTGGTCATACATCTTTACACGAACAGTTACAAGACGAACTGGCAGCATTTGTAAACAAAGAAGCAGCTTACTTGTTAAATTTTGGATACCAAGGGATGCTTTCAACCATTGATGCATTAGTGAATAAACATGATGTTATTGTGTATGATGTTGATGCACATGCTTGTATTATTGATGGTGTGCGTTTACACATGGGTAAACGATTTACTTATAAACATAATGATGTTGAGAGTTTAGAGAAGAACTTAGAGAGAGCCACTAAAATGGCTGAACATACTGGAGGAGGCGTTTTGGTTATTACTGAGGGTGTTTTTGGTATGCGAGGAGAACAAGGTAGATTGAAAGAGATTGTTGCTCTTAAAAAAGATTATAACTTTAGATTATTAGTAGATGATGCGCATGGTTTTGGTACTTTAGGAAAGACAGGTGCTGGTGCTGGAGAAGAACAAGGCGTACAAAAAGATATTGATGTTTACTTTGCCACTTTTGCAAAGTCTATGGCAGGAACAGGAGCTTTTATAGCTGCTGATAAAGAAGTTATAGATTATTTAAAATATAATTTACGTTCTCAAATGTTTGCCAAATCATTACAAATGCAACTCGTAGTAGGTGCATTAAAACGTTTGGATATGTTGCGTACAATGCCTGAATTAAAAGAAAATCTTTGGAAAATTGTAAATGCATTACAATCAGGTTTAAAAGAGCGTGGTTTTGATATTGGTAACACCCAAAGTTGTGTAACACCTGTGTATTTACAAGGTAGTGTTCCAGAGGCTATGGCATTGGTTAGAGATTTAAGAGAGAAGCATGGTATATTCTGCTCTATTGTAGTGTACCCTGTAGTTCCAAAAGGGGTAATTTTATTGCGTATGATACCCACAGCTACACATACTTTGGAAGATGTTGAAGAAACACTAATCGCTTTT
The DNA here is from genome assembly GCA_013151975.1 of Chlorobiota bacterium. Taxonomy (GTDB): domain Bacteria; phylum Bacteroidota; class Bacteroidia; order Flavobacteriales; family Flavobacteriaceae; genus JAADHG01. The sequence continues at coordinate 5,544 of JAADHG010000199.1, forward strand.
TCTGCAATTAGAGAACGTTTAGAAAACGGTACTTATAAAAGGCTTTCGGCTGCTGTTGTTGCTGAATTAGGAGAATAATAAATACTATAAATAAAAAGAAGATATCTAAAAAGTCTTTATTTTGTCATTTTGAGCGTAGTCGAAAAATCTCATTTACCTTACAACAATAAAGTTAGCATTTTTAGAGGTTCTTCATTTTATTCAGAATGACACTTTTCAGACATCTTCTCTAT
>JAADHG010000205.1 GCA_013151975.1 Chlorobiota bacterium
TGCCTAAGACTATTTTATTATACACAGTATATTTATTTTGTTGTTTTCTTTTTTGTAATTCACTTACCGCGCAACAAGTAAGCCAAAATATCCAACATCAAAACTCTAAATTTGAAACCGATTTTAGAGGTAAAAATGCAGTTTCAATAGCTGTTGGAACAGCTGTTTTAAATGGCGATTTTGCTGATCCTTTATTCGAAATATATACACATATAGGTTATAAACGATTTTTAGGACCTTATGTTAATGTAAACTTTGGGTATCAAAAATTTAATTTGGCTTATAAAGATGAATTTAACGAAGGGTTTATGTCTTTTGATATGAATTTGGAATTGTATCTTTTTCCGCGTCATGCATTTACACCTTTTGTGTTTGCTGGAGGTGGATTAAACGCTGCAAACTTTTTTACAAGAACAGATTCAAAAGTGCAAGGCGGTGGAGGTTTAGAGCTTTTAGTAACAGCGTCTGTGGGAATCAAATTATTTGCCGAATATAATTATTTGTTTACTGATGAATTGGATGGTAAAATTTCAGGCGATGCAGATGATGCGTATTGGAGAGCAGGCTTTGGTATAAATTTTTATTTTGGAAAAAGAGGAAAACACAAAAAACTCAAAAAAAATGAGCCTACAGTAATTAATTCTAATCCAATAATTCAGTATAAAAATTAAATAACTTTATTACTTTTGCATCACCTAAAACATCTTCTAAAATGAGTAATGAAGTTAGTAAAAGATATGCACAACGTGGCGTTTCAGCCTCTAAAGAAGATGTGCACAATGCTATTAAGAATATTGATAAAGGCTTATTTCCAAAAGCATTCTGTAAGATAGTTCCAGATTACCTTACAAATGATGCAGAGTATTGTTTAATCATGCATGCCGATGGTGCTGGTACAAAGAGTTCTTTAGCTTATATGTATTGGAAAGAAACGGGTGATATTTCTGTATGGAAAGGGATTGCGCAAGACGCATTAATTATGAACATTGACGATTTACTTTGTGTAGGTGCAACAGATAATATTATGCTATCCTCTACTATTGGTAGAAATAAAAACCTCATTCCTGGAGAAGTTATTTCAGCAATTATCAATGGTACAGAAGAATTGATTTCTGAACTTAAAAAGTTTGGAGTTACCATACATTCAACTGGAGGCGAAACAGCTGATGTTGGCGATTTAGTTCGTACAATTATCGTGGATTCAACTGTTACGGCTAGGATGAAACGTGAGGACGTTATTGATAATGCTAATATTAAAGCTGGAGATGTTATTGTTGGTTTGTCTTCATCTGGGCAGGCATCATACGAGAAATCCTATAATGGAGGGATGGGAAGTAATGGCTTAACATCTGCAAGACACGATGTGTTTCACAACTATTTAGCTAAAAAATATCCAGAAAGTTTTGATGCTTCAGTTCCTGAAGATTTGGTATACTCGGGACACAAAAAATTAACGGATGTAATTAAAGATTCTCCTATTGATGCAGGTAAATTGGTATTATCACCAACAAGAACCTATGCACCTATAATTAAATCTATTCTTTCAAAATACAAAAACGATACTATTCATGGAATGGTGCATTGCAGTGGAGGTGCACAAACTAAAATTCTTCATTTTATTGATAATTTGCATATTGTTAAGGATAATATGTTTCCGGTTCCACCATTATTTAAATTAATACAAGAGCAATCTAAAACCGATTGGAAAGAAATGTACCAAGTATTTAATTGTGGACATAGAATGGAATTATATGTTTCACCAGAAATTGCTGCTGATATTATTAAAATTTCAAAATCATTCAATGTTGACGCTCAGGTTATTGGTCGTGTTGAAGCAAGTGAATCTAAAAAATTAACAATAAAAAGCGAATTTGGCGTTTTTAATTACTAGTCGATTTTTAAAACTTCAGGAAAAATTGAAATATCAAAATCCCATACTAATGGTAGCAAATAATAAGTTGCTAATGTTACTAGTATAATTGATATAATATTCATCCATACCCCTGTTTTTACCATATCCGGAATTTTTAAATAACCCGAACCAAATACGACTGCATTTGGTGGCGTAGCTACAGGTAGCATAAAAGCACAAGAAGCAGCTACAGTTACTCCAACCATAAGTGTAAACGGATGCACATTTAAAGCTAATGCAACGGGAGCAATAACGGGTAATAACATTGCTGTAGTAGCAAGATTAGACGTTATTTCAGTTAAAAAATTCACAGCAAAAATGATGACGAAAAGCAACACAAAAAGTGGTAAGTTTTCAATTAGCGAAATTTGGGAACCTATCCAAACAGCCAATCCGCTAGTTTTAAATCCTTCAGCTATGGCTAAGCCACCTCCAAAAAGAAGTAAAATACCCCAAGGCAATTTTACTGCGCTTGCCCAATCTATTATTTGAGTTCCTTTTTTTGTTTTTGAAGGCAATAAGAATAGTACAAATGCACTAACCATTGCAATTATAGTATCGTCTATAGCAGGAATAACACGTTTTAGTAAAAAGGAACGCGTTATCCATAAGAACGCAGTGGTTATAAAAACGATGAGTACAGTTTTTTCCTCATAACTCATTTTTCCAAGCAGTTTAATTTGCCTATTAATTTCAGTCTTTCCTCCTGGAAATTCTTTTTGCTTAAAAGTAAAGGCAGCTTTGGTTAAATATTGCCAACAAATAAATAACAGAACTAATGAAATTGGTAATCCATACATCATCCATTTAGAAAATGTGAGTTCAATGTTATATTGATCTTCTAAAATTCCTGCTAAAATAAGATTAGGCGGTGTGCCAATCAATGTCGCAATGCCTCCAATAGAAGCACTATAAGCTATCGCTAACATTAGAGCTTTTCCAAATGTCTTATTTTCATCTTCAATAGTATCAGGGTTGTCTTTGAGCTGCGAAATAATTGCCATACCTATAGGTAACATCATCACTGTTGTAGCAGTATTAGAAATCCACATCGATAAAAATGCGGTAGCAACCATAAAACCAAGGATAATATTCTGTACGCTAGTGCCAATAATAGCAATAATATTTAATGCAATACGCTTGTGTAAATTCCATTTCTCAATGGCTATGGCTAGAATAAAACCGCCTATATAAAGAAATACGTATTTATGCCCAAATGATGCTGTAGTAACGCTTAGTTTCATCGCTCCTGTAATTGGGAATAGAATAATTGGGAGCATAGCCGTAACAGCAATGGGGACAACTTCAAAAACCCACCAAATAGCCACCCAAAATGTAGTTGCTAATACGGCGTTAGCCTCTTTAGAAAGCCCTTCAGGATGAATAAATAAAAGTGTGAGTGTAAATAATAAAGGTCCTAGAATGAAACCTAGTTTTTTAAAATTTAAATGCTGCATACTAATAAATTGAGAATGCAAAATACAATAATGAAAACGTAAAATTTATTTTTTAAATAAATTCTTTAACAACAGAAAGAAAAGAAATGGTAAGCAAGACATCAATACAAAATAATCCTGAAAATAATTTAAGTGTGGAAATTCCTAAACTTTTGTATAACACTAGTTTCCTTCTAGATGCAGTTTCACTAATATAATACCATAAAAAAACGGTAAGCAATAATTTAGTAATTATGGCAGGAAAAATATATGGATTAATAACCGTTATCGCAATATTTATTATAAACGACCATAATACAAATAACCTATAAAATGTTAGTATGGATAAAAATTGTTGCATGTTATATATGCTAACGATTTATAATTATTATTATTATTTTAGCTATAAATAAGGTGGCTTTTGGCAATACTTAGAATTCATAAATTATCGTATTTTTGCTACACAATTTATAAAGGTAGATGTTAGAAAAGATACAAATAGTAAAGCAGCGTTTTGATGAAGTCAATGATTTGATTATTCAACCAGATATAATCACCGATCAAAAAAGATATGTACAGCTTAATAAAGAATACAAAGACTTAAAAAAGATTGTAGATAAAGGAGAAAAGTATGCCTCTTTAATGGAAAACATTAAGGAAGCCGAAGAGATTATAGCTGAAGGTTCAGATGCTGAAATGGTAGAAATGGCTAAAATGCAATTGGATGAAGCGAAAGAGAAACTACCTGCTTTAGAAGACGAAATTAAATTCTTATTAATCCCGAAAGACCCTGATGATGCTAAGAACGTAGTAGTTGAGGTTAGAGCTGGAACAGGTGGTGATGAAGCTAGTATTTTTGCTGGAGATTTGCATAGAATGTATACAAAGTATTGCGAAGGAAAAGGGTGGAAAGTTGATATTGTAGATTTTAATGAAGGTACTTCGGGAGGGTTTAAAGAAATTATTTTCGAAGTCTCAGGAGCTGACGTATATGGTACTATGAAATTTGAAGCTGGCGTGCATCGTGTGCAACGTGTACCACAAACTGAAACCCAAGGACGTGTACATACGAGTGCAGCATCCGTAATTGTATTGCCTGAAGCAGAAGAATTTGATGTAGAACTTGACATGAAGGAAGTGCGTATTGAACGAACAACATCAACAGGACCAGGAGGGCAATCGGTTAATACAACCTATTCAGCAATTAAGCTACATCACGAACCCACAGGAATGATTGTTAGCTGTCAAGACCAAAAATCGTCGCATAAAAATTTAGAAAAAGCCTTAAAGGTATTGCGGTCACGTTTGTACGAAATGGAATTAGCAAAAAAACAAGCGGCAGATTCTGAGAAGCGTAAAAGCATGGTATCTACAGGAGATAGAAGTGCTAAAATTAGAACCTATAACTATCCACAAGGCCGTGTTACTGACCACAGAATTGGATTAACGCTTTATGACTTATCAAATATTATGAATGGAGATATTCAAAAAATAATTGATGAATTAATGTTAGCGGAAAACACGGAATTGTTGAAAGCAAATAATGATGTGATTTAAATTGTCATTCCTACGAAAGCAGGAATCCATAAAATGAAGAAAACTTTAAGAAATATATTTATTGGAGTTCTAGTCATATTCGGAATATTAAGGATTTTCGGAGCTTTAAGGTTTTTTCAAGTACCAAGTACTTCAAATGAGCCAAACTTAAGTTTAAATTCTCGTTTTATTGGTTCAAATCTTATAAAACCTAAAATATTAGATTTTGCATATTTTAAATTCTCTGATAGTCTTGATAGTTATGCTTTTGTGAAAAGATTAATAGCATTGCCTGGAGATAAACTTGAATGTAGAAATGGAAGTTTTTTTGTAAATGATAAAAATATAGATGATAGCCTAAATCTAAGATATAGTTACAAAATTAGTAAAGAATTCTATGATGATTATATTAAAGAATCTGTTGAAGGAGATGAATCATTTATAGTATACTCAATTTCAAGCGATTCAATTTTAACTTTTTTAGACGACGATTTTGTTAAAGATCTTTCAATAGAAATTGAGACTTATAAGGATATTAATTTAGAAAATATTTCTAAAGATATTTTATCAAAAACCTCTAATTGGAATATTTATAATTTTGGACCAATAGTGATGCCAATAAACAAGTATTTCTTTTTAGGTGATAATAGAGATAATTCTTTGGATTCAAGATATAGAGGATTTGTTGATGAGGAGAATATTTTAGGAACACTTATAGTTAAGTTTTAAATGACAAAACAAAAATTAGTAGAACAAATCAAAAAAAAGAAATCTTTTCTCTGTATAGGATTGGATGTCGATTTAAATAAAATTCCAC
>JAADHG010000272.1 GCA_013151975.1 Chlorobiota bacterium
TTATTTTATTAAAAGTTTCACAAAGGTAGCTATTAGCAACAAAGATTTATAAAACATTTGTTTATTTTTGAATAATGCTTAAGAATAAGAAAATAGTTATAGCGCTTAGTATCATTCCGCAATACCTCATAGTAAAGCTCCTCTCTCATTATCCAAATTTTGTTGAAACGTATTACAGCAATGGGTTGTATCATTTTACATCAAAAGCAATGCGATATGTATTTGGATGGATACCATTTTCGATTGGTGATTTATTGTACACCTTTGCTGGAATCTATATAATACGATGGTTAATTTTAAATAGAAAACGTATTATAAAAGATACAAAAGGGTGGTTTATTGATGTGTTTTCAGCGATTTCTATCCTATATTTTGCTTTCCATATATTTTGGGGAATGAACTATTACAGACTCCCTGTTCACAAATCTCTCAATATAGATAACAAGTACACCACTGAAGAATTAATAGCTGTAACAAAAAAGCTCATAGAAAAATCGAATGCTATTCATTTAAGTATTAATAAAAATGATTCTCTTAAAATAGAAATCCCCTACTCAAAGCAAGAACTATTGCGCAAAGCTACTAATGGTTATAAGTTGTTAGCTAAAAAATTTCCATCCTTAACGTATAATCCAAGCAGTACTAAACTTTCAATATATAGTCTACCATTAACATATATGGGATTTAGCGGATATTTAAATCCGTTCACAAATGAAGCTCAAATAGACGGTTTAATTCCGCTTTACAAATACCCCACCACAGCTTGTCATGAACAAGCACATCAGATAGGTTATGCTGCCGAAAATGAAACTAATTTTATTGGTTTTTTAGCTGCAATACACAATGAAAATATCTATTTTAAGTATTCAGGTCATGTTTTTGCACTGAGCCATTGCTTAAGAGAAGTTTATAGACGAGATAAGGATATGTATAAATCTTTAATTGACTCAGTAAATAAAGGCATCCTCGCAAACTACCAAGAGTCTTATGATTTTTGGGAAGCTTATCAAAATCCACTAGAGCCAATGTTTAAACTAACCTATAGCAAATTTCTTAAAGCTAACAACCAAGATAAAGGTATAGAGAGCTATAGTTATGCCGTTGCACTTATAGTAAATTACTTAAAAGATCGAACGCTATAACAATAGTTAAATATATCTTAATTCGTTTTCTCTAAACACATAATCTGTATCTTTAAAACTTAATTTTTACTAACCAAAAAATAATGAAAAAGTATCTTATTTTAGTGATGCTTATGTGCAGTTTTTCGATAATTGCACAAGAGCACTTTCCAAAAAATGATGGCGTAAAATCAAAAAACACAAATTATACTGCATTTACTAATGCTAAAATTTTTGTGACGCCAACTCAAATTATTAACAAAGGCACACTTTTAATTAAAAACGGAAAAGTTGTTGCTACCGGAACTTCGATTAATATTCCTGCAAATACCGTAGTAATTGATGTTTCTGGAAAAAGTATTTACCCTTCGTTTATTGACCTCTATTCTGGATTTGGTGTAGAAAAACCAAAGCGTCAAAGTGGTGGTGGCAGATCTCCACAATATGGAGCTTCTCGAGAAGGGTTTTACTGGAACGACCATGTAATGCCTGAACAAAATGCTATTGACAATTTTAAATTTAATACTAAAACTGCTGCCGAATTAAGAAAAGCTGGGTTTGGAGTTGTTAATACACACATGCAAGATGGTATTGTTAGAGGTACTGGAGCACTTATTGCTTTAACTGATAAAGGTGGAGATTCAGAGCGCATTTTAGATGACCGTTCGGCGCAATACTTTTCTCTTAGTAAGAGCGTAAAATCAAGACAGTCGTATCCAGGTTCAATTATGGGAGCCTTAGCCTTACTTAGACAAATGTATTTTGATGCCGATTGGTACGCAAAAGGAGGCTCTAGTGCAAAAGATAGATCGCTTGAAGCACTTAATGCAAATAAAAATTTAGTTCAAATTATTGCAGCTGGAAGTAGAGCTAATGATTTACGTGTTGATAAAGTTGGCGATCAGTTTGGCATTCAATATGTGATTCTTGGAGGTGGCGATGAATATGAACGTATAAAAGATATTAAAGCGACTAATGCCACATATATACTTCCTCTAAATTTCCCAAAAGCTTACGATGTAGAAAACACATTTACTGCAAGTGTTTTAGAGCTTGAAGACATGAGAGAATGGAATCAAAAACCCTCAAACCCAAAAGCTTTAGCCGATAATAGTGTAAATTTTACATTTACTACAAATGGATTAAAGTCTCCAAAAGAATTAAAATCCAACCTTTTAAAAGCTCTAGAATATGGCTTAGATAAAACCAAAGCTTTAGAGGCATTAACTACGGTTCCTGCAAAAGTATTAGGGAAATCAAACACATTAGGCTCTTTAAAAAATGGAGCTTATGCTAACTTTTTAATTACATCGGGAGAAATTTTTGACAAAGAAACTACGCTTTACGAAAATTGGGTAAAAGGACATAGACATGTGCTAGAAAATATGAATGTAAAAGACATTCGTGGAGATTATAGCTTTAAGGCTGCAGGAGACACATATAACCTAACAATCTCAGGTACTCCAAGTAAACCTAAAGCATCTGTAAAAAACGATGACAAAAAATTAGGTACGAAAATTTCCTATAAAGATGCTTGGATTAACTTAACATTTACGAGTAAAGACACAACCAAGCAAGAGTTTTTTAGACTGGTATCTAGAATATCTAACAATGACAACCTTACCGGTAAAATTGTGTTTCCTAATGGAAACGAATCCTCTTTTACCGCTATTAAAGCAGCTAAAAAAGAGAGCATTGAAAATAAAAAAGGAGCAACAAGCAAAAAGGAAATTAAAGTAATGCCTGTTACCTATCCTAATGGTGCTTATGGATTTACCGAGTTACCTAAACAAGAAACAATCCTTTTTAAAAACGCTACCGTTTGGACCAATGAAAAAGAAGGCATTTTAGAACAAACCGATGTTCTCATAAAAAATGGTAAAATTGAAGCTATTGGTAAAAACTTAAATTCAAAAGGTGCAAAGGTTGTTGACGCAACGGGCAAACACCTTACTTCAGGAATTATTGATGAACATTCACATATAGCAGCAGCAAGTATTAACGAAGGTGGACATAATTCGTCTGCTGAAGTTTCAATAGCAGAAGTTATTAATGCTGATGATATTAATATTTACCGAAATCTTGCTGGTGGCGTAACTTCTATTCAAATTTTACATGGTTCTGCAAATCCAATTGGAGGCCGTTCAGCAATTATAAAATTAAAATGGGGAGAATCTGCAGATCATTTAGTGTACAACAATACACCTAAATTTATAAAATTTGCTTTAGGTGAAAATGTAAAACAATCTAACTGGCAAAGTTTTGGTAGATTCCCACAAACAAGAATGGGTGTTGAGCAACTCTATGTCGATTATTTTACAAGAGCAAAAGCGTATGATGCTAAAAAGAAAAGTGGTAAGCCATATCGTAAAGATGTTGAAATGGAAACTTTAGCCGAAATCCTTAACGGCGAACGCTTTATCAGTTGTCACTCTTATGTACAGAGTGAGATTAATATGCTTATGAAGGTTGCTGATAAATTCAACTTTAAAGTAAATACGTTTACACATATTCTTGAAGGTTATAAAGTGGCTGACAAAATGAAAGCACATGGTGTAGGCGCTTCAACCTTTAGTGATTGGTGGGCTTATAAATTTGAAGTTAACGACGCTATTCCGTATAACGCATCTATAATGCATAATGTAGGTATTGTAACAGCTATTAATAGTGATGATGCCGAAATGTCAAGACGTCTTAACCAAGAAGCTGCAAAAATTGTAAAATATGGTGGTGTTAGTGAAGAAGATGCTTGGAAAATGGTAACACTAAATCCTGCCAAGTTATTACACTTAGACCATCGGGTGGGAAGTATTAAAGTTGGTAAAGATGCCGATGTTGTATTATGGAATGGCAATCCATTATCTGTATATAGCAAAGCTGAAAAAACAATCATTGAAGGTGCAACTTATTTTGATATAGAACGTGATACCCAAATGAGAGCAAACATTAAAAAAGAAAGAAATGAGTTGATGTCAATGATGCTAAAAGAGAAAAACAAAGGCATGAAAACACAACCTGTAAAAAAGAAAGATAAACCGCAATTGCATTGTGATTCACTATAATCTTAAAACTGAAAATTATGAATAATTATAAATACATATCTGCAATTTTAATGTTGTGTTTCTCAATTACATTTGCACAACAAACTCCGGCTTCTGCACAAAAAGAAGCATTTACCATTGTTGGCGCAACAGCACATATTGGTAATGGAACAGTTATTGAAAACAGCATAATTATTGTTGAAAACGGAAAGATAACAACCTGTGTTGATGGTAAACTTGCTAAAATACCTTACAAAGGTAAAGTTATTGATGCCAATGGGAAACATGTGTATCCAGGTTTCATTGCGGCAAATACGTCTCTAGGTCTTGTTGAAATTAACGCTGTAAGAGCATCCAACGATCAAGATGAACTGGGTGATATGATTCCGCATGTTAGAAGTTTAATAGCCTATAATGCTGAGTCTAAAGTGGTGGAATCCATGAGACCTAACGGTATTTTAATCGCACAAGTATCTCCAAATGGCGGACGTATTTCTGGCACTTCATCAATCATGCAATTAGATGCTTGGAATTGGGAAGATGCGTCCTTAAAAACTGATGATGGCATTCACTTAAATTGGCCACAAAGTTTTACTAGAGGACGTTGGTGGCTAGGAGAGCCAAGAGGCTTAAAACCAAATAAAAACTATGCGAAACAAGTAGAAAGTGTTGTGGCTTTTGTTACAGAAAGTAGAGCCTATTTAAAAGGAAATAGAGACACTAAAAATATTCCTTACGACGCAATGCAAGGTTTGTTTAATGGTTCTCAAAAACTATATGTACATGTAAATGATGTAAAAGGAATTACCGATGCTGTACTTTTTGCTAAAAATAATGACATTGCAAACATGGTAATTGTTGGAGGTTATCAAGCACACTTAGTAGCCTCGTTATTAAAAAATAATAATGTATCAGTGCTCATTAACCACACACAAAGTTTACCTAAAATAGACGATCACGATTATGATTTACCATATAAAGCGCCAAAATTATTAACTGATGCTGGTGTTTTAGTTGGCATACAAACAGGAGACACGTCTAACTTTCAAACACGTAACCTGCCATTTTATGCAGGACAAGTTGTAGGGCAAGGCATGGATAAAGAAGAAGCCTTAAAATTAATCACCTCTAATACTGCAAAAATCTTAGGTATTGATGCTGATTATGGAACTCTTGAAGCTGGCAAAAGTGCAACACTTTTTATAAGTGAAGGCGATGCTTTAGACATGCGCACTAACAATCTAACACATGCGTTTATTGACGGTCGTTCTATTAGTTTAGAAACACATCAAACAGAACTTTGGAAACGTTATAGTAATAAATACAAAGCAGGAGAATAAGGTTTTTCCTCATTTCCAAAAAACGACTGTATAAAAAAAGCGAGCCAAATGGCTCGCTTTTTTTATTCAATGATGGTAGCATCATTGGAGTTTTCAAATAAGCTATCATCAAGAGGAATCAATGATGTGAATACATTAACAAAATTCATCTCTCTTTGGTAATCTCCTACTACATTATTTTCAAA
>JAADHG010000220.1 GCA_013151975.1 Chlorobiota bacterium
AAAAGTAGCACTTGGATGAACCGATTGATTTTTCATTAAAAACAAATCTAAATCGCCATCTAAATCGTAATCAAAAAAAGTAGCTTGATTAGAATAAGAAGCAAAATTAAGACCGTATTGTTTAGCTTCATCTTTAAAAGCAGGAATCCCTTCAGCATTTAAGCCTTGATTGATATACAATTGATTTTCGCCTTCAAACCATTTTTTATCAGAAACTTGACATACATAAATATCTAATAAACCATCACCATTTACATCGGCTACTGTTACGCCAGAAGACCATCCTTTTTGACCTTGAAGATTCGCTTTTATTGTAACATCTTCAAATTTAAAACCGCCTTTGTTTAAATAGAATTTATTAGAAACCTGATTACCTATAAAATATAAATCTATAAGACCGTCATTGTTAAAATCGGCAGCAGCCACACCTGCCCCATTGTAATAATAGAGATAGGTAAGAATATTTAATTGAGGTGTATTTTTTAGTTTATTATTAAAATCAATGCCAGAATTTTCAATATTTACTTCCTGAAACAAAGCTTTAATTTCGCGATTTTCCTTACAAGAAATTAACAAAAAAAGACATATAATAAGTTTAAAAACGGTTTGCATAAATTTTAAAATAAATCTGAAATTTACGAAAAAAAAAGCCCTTTATAAAAAGGGCTCTTTAAAACATAAATTAATTCAAACAAATATTAATATCCTGGATTCTGTGTTAAATTAGGATTTGATAATAAAGCAGTTGAAGGAATTGGGAATAATGCTCTGAAGGGATCATCAGCATCTTTTAAGCCCCAAGCTTCAGCAAATTTTCCAAAACGAATTAAATCGTTTCTTCTCCAAAATTCTTTATATAATTCTCTACCTCTTTCATCTAACATTACTTGTTCTGATACAGAAGATAATGTAGATGCAGATCTTATTGTTCTAAGGTTGTTTACCATTCCTAAAGCTGTTTCAGATGATGATCCACCACGCATAATGGCTTCAGCTTTCATTAAATAAGCATCAGCATATCTAAACATTTTTTCGTGATTGGCAAAAGAACCATTTTCAGGATGGTATTTTATAACACGAATACCATTTCTTTCGTTATTACCAACCATTCCATTTGGGAAATCTTTAGTAAATACTAAGTCAGCACCACCACGATCTTTTAATTTATTACCATTAGCGTCATATTGTTGACCTACTAAGAAACCAAAACCAATACCTAAGTGAGAACCATCATTTGGCACAAAACCACGACGTTCTTCTTGACCATTACCTGGCTCATTAGAAGTAGGACTTCCTTCAAATTTGTCATAAAAATCTGCTAAAGTTGAGAAGCCATTCCAGCCACCGCCACCATTATCAGGAACACCTTGGTGATAGTGTAAACCATCCCAAATTCTGTTACCAACACCAGTTTCTGCGTACCAAATAGTTTCAGCATTTGTTTCTGGTTTAAAGATATCGAAATAGCCTGTCATTAAATGAAAACCATCGGCTGTAATAGCATCAACAGCATTAACAACTTTTGTCATATCGCCAGCATCTGCAGTAGCATTACCTAAATAAATGTGTTTATTTAAATAAACTTTAGCTAATAAATAATTGGCAGCAGCCTTTGAGGCTCTTTGAGTTGTACCAGAAGGCCCCATCGTAGGTAAACCTGCTAAAGCGTCATTTAAATCAGTAATTATAAAATCGACTGCTTCGGCTCTAGATAAAACGGTAGGATTTACATCTGGACCTTCATCTGGTGTTCTAAATGGCACTTGACCATACATGTCAGTTACCCAAAACATAGCATAAGCTCTTAGAAATTTAGCTTCTGCAACAACTTGCGCGCTAGCAGATGATCTAGAATCAATAATTAAACCTGCATTAAAAATAGTTTGGTTTAATGCATTCCAAGTATCTAATACTTGACTATGGATAGGTGCCCAGGTGTGTGCATGTAAAGTTCTCCAAACCCCATTATCACCCCAGTCAGTTCCTCTTGTAGGTACAACAAACTCATCTGTTGTTACCTCGTTAAGAGCAAATAAATTAGCTTGATTTCCAATTTGGCCATACATGCTGTTGTATAAGCCGTCTAAAGAAGCTTCAGCGTTTGTAACTCCTGTAAACGTTGAGCCTGAATCTTCTGAAAAGACAGAATCTGTTTGACTAATATCTAAATTCGTACAAGACACTGTAAATAAGATTACAGCAAGTGCGAAAAAAGACTGTATTATAAATTTATTTTTTTTCATGATATATATTTTTTTAGAATGATGCATTTAAACCAAATGTAATTGTTCTTGGTGTTGGGAATGATGTATAATCAATTCCTAAAGATGGAATATTATTTAGTCCATTATTTGAAGTATTTACTTCAGGATCTAAACCACTATAAGAAGTTATTACAAATAAATTTTGTCCGGTAACTGATAATCTAAATGATTTTAAAGAACTAGATTCACTTAAATTAAAGTTATAACCAATGGTTAAGTTTTGTAATCTTAAGAAATCTCCTTTCTCTAAGAATCTAGTCGACACATCAGGAGCATTATTTCCTGCTTCACCACTAGTTAAAACGTCGCGGGTAACATTTCTACCATTTGCTAAACTACCCGCTGTAAAGAATGCATTAGCCGTATTATTATAAATATAATGACCATATTGTCCTGTTAAAGAAACAGCACCGTCCCAGTTTTTATAATTAAATGAAGATGATATACCTAAGTTAACTTTAGGTAAAGCACTTTTACCTACAAATTTTTGATCATCACCAATTTGTTGACCAGCTGCAGAATATCCTTGAAAATCTCTTAAATAATAAGAAAATAAAGGTTGACCGCCTGCTAACAATTGTGCAAAAGCACCTGATAAACCTTGTCCGAATATTTGACCAAATGGAATTTGACCATCAAAATTCTTAACCATATTATCATTATAAGCTATATTAAAACCTACATTCCAATTAGCTTTTTCACCTTGAATTAAATCATAATTTAAAGCAAATTCAACTCCTTGATTTATAATATTTGCATCAATATTTGTAAAGAAGAATGGTTGAGGAGAAGGTTGTGCAGCAGTTGTTTGTAATAAGAAATCTTTAGTGTCTTTATGATAATAATCTAAACTACCATTTAAACGATCGTCATTAAAACCAAAGTCAAGACCTACATTTATTTGATCTGTTTGTTCCCATTTTAAATCTGGATTAGCAAATGAAACTGTGTTTGTTCCAGGAGGATTAATGTTACCACCATTATCAATACCAAAACCACCAAAACGTTCTCTACGGATAAAGTTACCGTAACCAACACCATCTTGGTTACCAGTAATACCATAACCTACACGTAATTTTAAAGTAGAAACATTATCTCCTATAAAATCTTCTTCAGATATTTTCCAAGCAAAAGCTGCTGATGGGAAATAACCATATTGATTGTTACCACCAAATTTAGAAGAACCATCAGCTCTTAAAGTGGCTGTAAATAAATATTTATCAGCAATAGTATAATTAACACGCCCAAAGAAAGATTGTAATTCGTCTGTGTTATTAAAAGTATCGGCTGCAAGAGCATTAACAGTTAATCCTGCTGGAGCTGTTAAATTATCAGTAACTACATTTGGAAATAAACGTGTTACAAATAAACCGTCAGCATCATAACCATATTGTTGGAAACTACCTGTGATTGATTGTTGAATTGCGTTAGCTGATCCTTTTAAAAAGGATGACATTTGATCTAAGTCGTTTGTATTATAACCCCAACCAGAAATATACCTACCTTTATTTTTAAATTCTTGATAAGAAAAACCAGCTAAAGCCGTTAATTTTGAATTATCAAATTCTTTTTTATAATTTAAAGTGAATTCAAATAATTGGTTGTTTGTGTAAATATCATTTAAAGATCCGCGTCCATTACCAGCTGTACCATTTGTAAAACCAGAAATAAGACCCGAAACAGAAGTGCTTCTAGACGAATTATTATTGTCTAGTCCTACTGTAACTTTAGCATTTAAGGCATTGCTTAATTGATAATCTGCAGATAAATTTAACAATATTCTATTAGTTTCTGTTTTACTTTGAATATAAGCTAACATTTGAGTAGGACTTAAATTTGAACCTCCAGGAATAAAATCAATAGATGAATCCCAAGTAGGATTAGCTGAATAAGCTGCTCCTAATAAATCACCTTGAAAACCAGCATTATCACTAATTGCAGGTGCTAAGTCATTAACTTGAGATAAAGTTAATTGCATATTCATTTTTAATTTATCATCAAATAAACGATGAGATAAATTTAAACGACCAGTAAGTCTTTCTAAATCAGATTTTTCAAGAACTCCTTGAATTTTTCCATATCCCATAGAGGCTCTATAAGAACCTTTATCATAACTTTTTGAATATGATAAATTTTGTTGATGAGAAATTGCACTACGTGTTATAACGTCTTGCCAATCGGTATTTGAACCTTTATTTTGAGATGCGCCGTCTCCACCAAGTTGTGTGACACCAGCAATAAAATCAGGACCGTTTAATAAATCATACCTTTTTGCAGCAGTCGCCACACTTAAAGTAGATGAGAAATTAAATTGTTCACCAATTCTACCTTTACCATCTTTAGTTGTAATAATGATAACACCATTAGCCCCTCTTGAACCATATATAGCAGTTGCAGAAGCATCTTTTAAGATACTGATACTTTTAATATCATCTGGGTTTAAAAAGTTAAGTGGGTTTTTAGCCGCACTACTACCAAATCCATTATTAGCTCCACCTGGTGTTCCACCTGAAGGTAATGGCACGCCATCAACAACAAAAAGTGGATTATTATTAGATCTTACAGAAGATGTTCCTCGAATTCTGATATTAATACCAGCACCTGGCTCTCCACTAGCTTGTGTAATTTGAACACCAGCAGATTTACCTTGAAGTAATTGTTCTGGAGACGCAACAGATCCTTTGTTAAAATTATCAGAGCTAACTACATCTACAGCTCCAGTAGCATCTTTTTTAGTAGTGCTACCGTAACCAATTATAACCACTTCATTTAAGGCTTGTGTATCAGCTGCCATAACTACATCAATAGTTTCTTGGCCCGTATATTTTACTTCTCGCGTTTTATAGCCTAAATAGCTAAAAACTAAAGTTGCATCTTGACCGACATTGTTAATGGTATACTTACCATCAAAATCGGTTGTTGTGCCATTTTGGGTACCTTTAACAGAAACATTAACACCAGGTAATGGACCTGATGATTCAGTAACCGTACCCGTGACAGTTTGTGCCAGCATAACACTTCCAAAAAGCATCGATACTAAAAACAAAAATTTTTTAAGTACAAATTTTTTCATGTTTTACAAATTTTAATAGATTAATTATTATGTTAAATATTGTTTATAATTTGCCTTCAAAAAGTCTTATAAAAAGAATAGTTTCTGAAGACAAGTAAACAAATATAGCTACTAAAAGGCGAAAATTGTAATTAATGAAAGGATTTATTAATAAAAGGTTAATAGAGTGTTAACAAAAAATTAATATCCTAAAGACACAATAACCATTTTAATTATCTGTTTTTGTGTAATTTACATTTTTA
>JAADHG010000125.1:0-5569 GCA_013151975.1 Chlorobiota bacterium
ACAAGATTGCTTTGTTAGAGCGAAACAAAAATGGATATATTTATAATACCGATGATGATGGAGAAAGAGTTTTATTAAGAATTGGAAGTGGTGACGATACAAGTGACAGTTTTATCTTTATTGGTAACAAAAAAGATGATAAGCCAAGAAAATACGACAGGCGTACGTCAAGCGATATAGTTTTAGCTTTTGGCTTAAATAACGCGATAATTGAAGGAAGCAGTTTAAACGATTCACCATACAAAATAGGAGGTTCTCGATTTTTTGAAATTGGTTGGGCTTGGAAAACCAGAGTGTTTAAAAATTCCAATTGGTTGCGATTCAAATATGGTTATTCTTTTCAAATAAACGGATTAAAGCCTAAGGATAATATGTATTTTGTTCAGAATGGGAATGAAACTAATTTAGAAGTATTTTCAAATGATTTAAGCAAATCTAAATTAACTATAACCAATTTAGTCTTTCCTATTCATTTTGAGTTTGGACCTTCAAAAAGAATTGATAGAGACGGTTACTTTAGATATAGTACTCGCAATAAACTCAAAATTGGAGTAGGAGGTTATGCAGGGTTTAATATTGGCACACGACAAAAATTAAAATATACAGCAGATGGTGAAAAAATTAAAGATAAAATAAAGCGTAATTATAATACTTCAGATTTCGTATACGGCTTAAGTAGTTATATAGCTTTTGGCGATACGGCATTATATGTGAAATACGATTTGTCACCAATATTTAAAAACCAAGTTGTAGAACAAAACAATATTTCGGTAGGTGTGAGGTTTGATATGGATTAACTTTTTCAACTACTAACTATTTTTCATGTTAAAGAGTTCTTGTAAATTTTATAAGGGCTCTTTTTTTTGATTTTATATAGATGACAAACTTGATACAATATTGTAAAATATATTACATTTACATTGTTATTCCTGTGTGGTCGCTGAGCGTGTCGAAGTGAAGGCAGGAATCTTTTAAATTGAAACTAAAACAAATGTCCTGTTTCTACAGGAATGATAAAGCATTTTGATATCAAAATCCACCATAGATCAAGTATTTGAAACTGCTCGCGTAGAGGAGGTTATTGGCGATTTTGTAAATCTAAAAAAGTCAGGTGCTAATTTTAAAGGCCTAAGTCCTTTTAGTGAAGAACGTACGCCAAGTTTTATGGTGTCTCCAGTAAAACAAATTTGGAAAGATTTTTCTAGCGGAAAAGGAGGCACTGTGGTTTCTTTTTTAATGGAGCATGAACATTTTACATATCCTGAAGCCATAAAATATTTAGCAAAAAAGTACAATATTGAAATAGAGGAAACTGAACAAACCGATGAACAAAAGGAAGAGGCAGGAGAACGCGAGAGTATGTTTTTGGTAAGTGAGTTTGCGAATACGTATTTTCAAAATGTATTACATAAAACCAATCAGGGTAAAGCTATTGGTTTGAGTTATTTTAAAGAACGTGGATTTACAGAAGAGACGATAAAAAGATTCCAATTAGGATATGCTCTTGACGAATGGCATACCTTTACTGATGAGGCGATTAAAAAAGGCTATCAACTTAAATATTTAGAAAGCACAGGACTTACAATTGTAAAAGATACTTCGACAGGCTCAGTACAAACCAAAACATTTGATCGTTTTAAAGGTCGCGTCATGTTTCCTATTCATAGTATGTCTGGTCGTGTTTTGGGTTTCGGAGGGCGTATTTTAGCAAATAATAAAAATGCAGCAAAGTATTTAAATTCTCCAGAGAGCGATATTTACCATAAAAGTAAAGTATTGTATGGTATTTATTATGCTAAACAAAGCATCGCCAAAGAAGATAATTGCTTTTTGGTTGAAGGCTATACAGATGTGATTCAACTGTATCAAAAAGGAGTTAAAAATGTAGTGTCTTCTTCAGGAACTGCTTTAACTTCAGAACAAATCCGCCTAATTAATAGGCTTACAAAAAACATTACTGTGCTTTTTGATGGTGATGCCGCAGGCATTAGAGCCTCACTTCGTGGTATTGATCTTATTTTAGAGCAAGGTATGAATGTTAAGGTCTGTACCTTTCCTAATGGAGAAGATCCAGATAGTTTTGCAAAACAAAATACGTTTGAAGAATTAACCTCGTATTTAGAGGAAAATGCCAAAGACTTTATTGCATACAAGGCGTCTTTATTAATGGAAGAAGCCAAGAATGATCCTGTTAAAAAAGCGGCTCTTATTAGAGATATGGTCACCAGTATTTCTAAAATCCAGGACAGTATTCAAAAAGAAATCTACGTTCAGGAATGTGCCAAAATAATGGATATTAGCGAAGATGTACTCTTTAGTACACTAGCGCAAATTGGCAAAAAAGAATTACAAGAGGCTAACAAATCATATAAAAAAGAGCAAAAGGCATTTGAAGTTGTACGTACTAAACAGCCTACTAAAAAAGTAGATATTCAATATGAATTAGAACACAAAATCATAGAAACCTTATTGCTATATGGCAATAAAACTGAGGAGTTTGAAGATTTGGTGTTAAAGGAAAATGAAGCTGGCGAACTAATTTTAGAACCTGTTGTGCATCAAGCTAAAGTGTTTGAAAAAATTTATTTGGATTTACAAGAAGATGAAATGGAGTTTACAAACGATAAGTTTAGAACACTATATTATACAATTATTGATACTTTAAACCAAAACCCTGATTTTGCTTTAGAAAGTTTTGTAAATAAAGTAGATCCCGAAATGGCAAACGACGTTACCACCATTTTAATGAATGACGAGCGTTACACCTTGCATGATTGGGAGCGCAATAATATTTTTCCAAAATCTAAAACACACAGTATAGCCCAATTAGTTAGCGAAACTATTTTAAGTTTACGCTGCTTTTTAATTGATCAAAAAGTAAGTGATTTTAAACAGGAAACCATAGACAACCCTACAAATTCTAAAGCTGTTTTAGAAGATGTAATGAACTATTCCAATTTAAAGATGTTGCTGTCTAGAAAGCTAAATAGGGTTTTATAAATTAACCCAATTCCAAATGCCTTGCTTGATTTACTAAATCCACCAAATTGGTAACATTTAATTTTTTCATAAGTCTCGCTTTATACGTACTCACGGTTTTTTCATTAATGTCCAATTCCTTAGCAATTTCTTTGTTTCGCCGACCAGAAGACAATAATTTTAGCACTTCAACTTCACGCGTAGAAAGCTTTTTATAAAGCCTACTAGGTTTATTACCACGTTCATCAAATGCTAAACGCTGTGCTAAATTATTACTAATGTAAATACCACCATTGTACACTTTTAAAATGGCATCCTTAATGGTTTGTGTACTCACTGTTTTTGTGAGATAACCAGATGCTCCAGCTTTAATGGTGCTCACAGCATAAATTTCTTCAGGATGTGTACTGAACATAATCACTTTTACGTCACTATATTCTTTTTTTAATGTTCTAAGGGCTGTAATTCCATTAAGTTCGGGTAAATCAATTTCTGAAAGAACAACATCCACATTAGTTTTTCCTACAAAATCAAATAATTCTTTTCCAGTAGTAACACTACCAATTACTTGAATGTCAGGAGAAGTCTCAAATAACATTTTAAGACCAGTTCTAATAATAGGATGGTGGTCTGCAACCAATACCTTAATCATGACTAGAGTTTTTTATTAATTAATAAATAGGGAAACATAAACTTAAAACAAGCTAAGTTTATGATTGTTGTGGAGATATGGTAAATTTAATCAAAAAAACAATGTAAATCATAGTTTTAACTGATAAAATTACAAGCTTCGTTTTAAATGTTTAGGAATTTCACAAACTGGAATAGACATCATTTTGTGCTTATTGGCTGAATTATAGCGTTTAAAGATATTAAAAATGTCTTTTTCACGACCTTTAAAATCTTCATTTTTTTTCCCTTGAGCAGCCATTTGCATTGCCCATTCCAATTCGTCATAATTAGCTCCAATTTGGTCTTCGTCCGTTCTGTCGTCTCCCCAAAGCCCATCAGTAGGAGCGGCATCAATAATTTCTTGGTTAATACCTAAAAACTTTGCAATGGTGTAAACCTCAGATTTGTACAAATCGGCAATCGGACTTAAATCGACACCTCCATCGCCATATTTTGTAAAAAAACCAATACCAAAATCTTCAACTTTATTTCCTGTTCCTGCCACTAAGTATTTATGTAATGCTGCAAAGTAATATAATGTAGTCATTCGCAAACGTGCTCGTGTATTTGCCAGTGACATAAATCGCACTTCTTCATTTTCAACAGTAGGTAAAACGGCTATTAAATTATCAAAAACAGGTGTTAGTTTTACTTCAATTGTATTAACATTTGAAAAATTATCTTTAAGCCAGTTTATATGATTTACTGCTCTACTTACTTGAGATCTTGCTTGGTGTATTGGCATTTCAACACACAAAAGATCCAAACCAGTTTTAGCACATAAGGTTGATGTTACAGCAGAATCAATACCACCAGAAACACCAATAACAAATCCGTTTACCTTAGCTTTTGTGGCATAATCTTTAAGCCAGTTTACAATGTGGTCAATAACTTTTTCTGTATTCATTAAGTGCAGATTTTAATATAAAGAATAGTACATTTGCAAACAAAAATAAGCATTAGAGTAATTAATAAAAATTAATATCGTTTAAGTTTGATAACTTCTTTGTATGAATAAATTATTGAGCATTATTATTGTAGTTGCATGTGTAACACTGTCCTGTAAAACCGATAGTAAACTAGAGCAAGACATATCTAAAATTGATATAGATGTTACTGTTGAGCGTTTTGACCAGCTTTTTGCAAAAGTAACACCCGAAGGCTTGCCGAAATTAAAGAAAGCATATCCTTTTATGTTTTCTAAACGCTATAACGATTCTGTTTGGGTTGCTAGAATTAACGATACATTACAGCGTCAGTTAAGTAATCAGGCAAACACAGTTCATGGTGATTTTAAAACTACTAAAACAGAGATTCATGGCTTATTTCAGCATTTAAAGTATTATTTTAAAGATTTTAAATCACCTAGAATTATTACTGTAATTTCGGATGTTGATTTTAGAAATAAGGTTATTGTTACCGACTCTATTGTACTTATTGCTTTAGACACATATTTAGGAGAAGATCATTTTTTTTATAGTGATATATACCAATATATCAAGCAAAATATGAAACCTTCTCAAATTGTTCCAGATTTAGCTGTGCAATATGCGCAACAACATATTTATCAGCATAGACGAAAAACACTTTTAGACGAAATGATTTATTTTGGAAAAATATTATATTTTAAAGATGTAATGCTTCCAAATATTTCAGACCAGGAAAAAATGGGTTATACCAAAGCACAATTGGATTGGGCACAAGATAACGAAAGTAATATTTGGCGGCACTTTGTAGAAAAGGAACTCTTGTTTAGTACTGATTCAAAATTGGCTTCACGATTTATAAATCCTGCACCATTTTCTAAGTTTAATTTAGAATTAGATAGTGAGTCTCCTGGACGATTAGGGCAATATATGGGTTGGCAAATTGTAAGAGCTTATGCTGAGAATAACGAGGCATCCTTGCAAGATATATT
>JAADHG010000125.1:5614-6855 GCA_013151975.1 Chlorobiota bacterium
AAATTTAAACCACGCAAATAATGGCAAAAACAATAACATCAAACATAGAACTTAAGGTAGCACTTGACGAGAATCGTGTGCCGGAAAAATTATCATGGACAGCACCAGATGGTGGTATAAATAATGCAGAAGCCAAAGCGATGTTGCTCTCTGTTTGGGATCATAAGGCGCAAGAAGCATTGCGTATTGATTTGTGGACCAAAGACATGCCTGTTGAAGAGATGAAAGTGTTTTTTCATCAAACCTTAACAGCTATGAGCGATACTTTTTATCGCGCTACCCAAGACGAAAAAATGACGGCTACCATGAAAGATTTCTGCGATTATTTTGCTGAGAAATTGGAGTTGAAAAAGTAAAGATGGTATAATAGTTGATAACATATCAAAAACAACTAATTGAAGCCATTACCTATACTACTCATATTATTTCTCATTTCTTCTTGTATCCCTTTAAGAATTGCGCCAAAGATTAAAGATGATAAGGTAATGATTGGGAAAAAATTTAAGAGAAGCCTCCCAAGAGATTATACTTTTATTTTTGAAGACCCTAAAGATGCAGATGAGTTTTATAATTATATAAACACAAAATATCAATTAGAATATCAAGATGTTGAGTGGAACGTACCTTTAACTATTGACAATGAAAAGTTCTTTCTTTCTTTTTATGAAGTAGAGATTCCAACAAAAACCATAAACCTTATTCCTATAATAATTGACGCCAAATTAGAAGAAAATGGGCATGATCCCATACTTGAAGACGCAGAGTTTTCACGCAGAGGTAAGTGGTATTTAGCTTTAACCATTACAGATGTTGATATGAAAGATTGCCTTAATCCTAATTATAAATCTCGAAATAAAGTATTAAAACACCTAAGAGGTTTAAGGATAGAGTATTTAAACACACATAATTATTTAGATGCCTTGTTTAGAAATTGAAAAGAGTTAAACAATTATAAACAGAGCAAGATTTCTATTGAAATTGTCATTCTCGCGAAAGCGGGAATCTAAGTTAGAAACATTGATTTTTGACCTTTAGGTCAGAATAAAGCTAGCGAAATGCCTCGTATGCTTGCGCTGAGGATAGTTAGTTTTAAAATATTTATTTAATCATAATTTAAAGTTTTGTCATTTCGAAATGAGTCCGCCTTGGCGGACGATTGAGAAATCTCATTATGCGATGTCTCACGTCGTTCGACATGACAGATTGTATTTTTCTAAAGAACTTTATCATTTGATTTTCTA
>JAADHG010000076.1 GCA_013151975.1 Chlorobiota bacterium
TTTCATTTGGAAATTTACGTGCTATTTTATTTGCTACTTTAGATAAGGCCTTGGTTGGTGCAATACCAACGCAGGTTGGAATGCCTGTCCATTTTAAAATACGCCTTCGTATTTGATTTCCATAATCTTCAAAGTTGTAATTATCAAAGCCTTTAAACTCTAAAAAAGCTTCATCAATACTATAAATTTCAACATCTGGTGTAAACTGTTCCAAGATTGACATCACACGACTACTCATATCACCATACAATGGATAGTTGGATGAAAATACCTGAATATCGTTTGCTTTAAAGAATCCTTCATATTTAAATGCAGGCGCTCCCATAGGCAACCCTATGGATTTAGCTTCATCGCTACGTGAGATTACACAACCGTCATTATTTGATAAAATAGCAATAGGTTTATTGCGCAATTTTGGATTAAATACGCGCTCACAAGAAGCATAAAAATTATTACAATCAACTAAAGCAAACATGTTTATAAAAGTACATTTTTTGCGTCAGTTTTTTGTTGGAATTAACCGTTAAAATTATTATTCTTTAGAATTTAACCAAGCGTCTCTATTTGCTTTTTGTACATCGTTTGCATCTTCAAATAAAGCAATAATATATGAGTTACTTTCTTGTAACGTTACCGTAGTCTCTCTAGTGTTTCCAAGGCGTTCATATGTTATATTTACCACATCTGCAGGTTTAAATCTATTTATAATAGTATTAAAATCTAAGTCATCACTTAAAGTGAAATCACCAACTTTAATAATTTTGTCTCCATTTTCTAATCCAGCATTATATGCTGAAGACCCCATTTTAGTGTTTCTGGAAATTTTCCCTTCTCTAACACTAGCTCCAAAAGATACTTTGTTTTTATCTTGAGTTAAGGACACCCCAACATTGCTAAACAAGCGTTTCATATCTGGCATATCACTTTTATAGATGTAATTATTGAAAAACTGATCGCCAAATTCTTGTCCTGCAAATGCATTTAGCGTGGTATGCAAATCCTTTACGGAATATGGTATTTCGTCTTTGCCAAAAGTATTCCAAACCAATTTCATAAAGTCGTCAAGATTCAAATCCTTTTCACGGAGTGATAAATCTAAAGCCAGCCCCAATACACTTCCATAAGAATAGTAGGAAATAAAGGTGTTGCTCCTATTGTTTGGATCTACTGATCGTGCTGCATCCACAAAAGGAGCTTGATAGCTCATCTCTATGGGATTAAAGAAATTTCTCCCTGGCGAATTCCACACATAATTAAAGGTTCCTGATAAGCCTTTTATATAATCATCGTGACTCATTAGTCCGGCACGACACATCATTAATGCTGTATAATAGCTTGTAAAGCCTTCGGCAAACCAAAGTTCGCCACTCATATTTGCTTCTTCAAAATTGAATGGTTCTAACGCTTTTGGTCGTATGCGCTCTACATTCCAGCAATGGAAAAACTCATGCGCTACAGTACCAATATTTCGTTCCATGCCGCCTTCAGCTAGGCTTCTTGTAGAGGTTACAATTGTAGAATTACGATGCTCCATCCCATCTCCTGAAGCATTAGGAATATAGCATGCTAAAAACCGATATTCATTATAATCAAACTCTGGAAGTTCGCCAAAAACCGTTTTTTCTTGTAATACTATTTTCTTAACTTTTTCAAAATACTCGTCCAATTCAGCTTCTGTACCATTATGGTGTAGCACAAAATTTATTGCTTGTCCATCTACCTCAAAAGAGCGTACACTATGGTTACTAATTTCGGTTGGGCTATCCATAAAATACTGTAAATCTCTAGCAGAATAGGTATTCCCTTCATCATGCTTTAATTGCGTTGCAATTTTCCAGTTTAAATCTTCACGAACATTAAAGGTTACTTGCATTTCATCATTTTCTAAACTTGGTACATACATAAATGTTGCAGGCATATTTAAATGTGCATGTGTTTCGTCTATTTGTGCATAGGTGCCTCCGCCACGATTAGCAAACAAGGTGTAATTTACATTTATAGTCCCATCATGCGCTTTTACTTTCCAAGAATAAGGATCTGGTCGTGTAACGTTCAATTCATTCCCATCACTATCAGTAATTTTTACAGCATATACATTTTTTGCAAACTCATGCAAAGCATAACGTCCTGGAGAGGTGCGACTCATTCTAAATTCTACTTCACCTGCTTTTAAATTAGTAAACGTCACATGTACAATAGCTTCATGATGCACCGCATTTTTAAAAGAAATAGTATAGGTTGAAGAAACCCCTTTTGATGTTTCTTTAGTATTAGTTTCTTTACAATTAAACAATGCTAATAGTGATAATAGCAGAAGAAATTTTTGCATAGTATAAAATTTAAGGAACTAAGATAGTATTAATCTTCTACGTATTCTAAAATATCACTTGGTTGACAGTCTAATGCTTTACAAATAGCTTCCAAAGTTGAAAACCGAACGGCTTTGGCTTTCCCTGATTTTAAAATAGAAAGGTTTGCTGTGGTAATCCCAACTATTTCAGCTAAGTCTTTGCTTTTCATTTTGCGCTTAGCAAGCATTACATCAAGATTTACAATAATTGACATAGGTTAGATTGTTAAGTCGTTTTCTTCTTTTAAAACTCCCCCGTTTTTAATAAAATCGGCAAAAACCAATAACCCAATACCAACTAATATGACAATAAAGGCTAGTATTAAATTATTTATTAGTTCATTTAATTTAAAGTCACTCATCACAATGATGATATAGACAATTCTACAAATTGCAAAACCGATAAATATCTTACCTGCTAATTTGAATTTCACTTCACTTTTATGATTAAAAAATCCGTCTTTTATAATGTATTTTATCCCTTGTTGTATCTTAAAAGATCCAATTACAATTAATACTAGAAGTGCTGTTAAAATGAGATTATTAAAAGAGCCTAGAACATTTTCATCATAAATTTTTGAATGGTAGAGATCTGGAATTACCAAAAAAACAATTTGAACACCAATTAAAATGGTAGTCATTATATTTATAAAAACAAGCAATCGATATAAGAGTTTTACTTTTTTCATATTATTAAGATTAATAATTATATGTAGATTCATTTACCCAATGAAACTTTCGATTAAGAAGTCTAAAATCTAATTCAGGCTTTCTTTTAAACTGAATGTATAGAGAATCTCCATCTAAAGTTCCTCTTAATTGCAATTGTTCTGGAGTATTAAACGTGTACGAAAAACGCTGTGGTATTGAATCTGTATTACGTTTAAAAATTATGTCCTTTAACTCCTGTTTAATCTCAAATTGATATCTATCAATGGAATCATTCATTTTCTTAACTGCTGCTTTATGTTTATAATTCACAATTAAATATCGCCATTGATAGGAATCCGTTAACAAAGGCATTAATGTATCGTTGTTTTTTACAAATAATTGAGATTCCCAAATACCATAAAACTCCGATTTTGATTTTAGCTGATCGTTAAGATCAAATCTAACAAAACCCTGAATAATAACTACTAGCGTTAGTACGATTAAAACAAAAACCTTTGCTCCTGATATTGCTTTTTTGAAAGTTGCATTCATTTTAGGAACAAAATGATTTGTTTGTTCTACTGCTTTATTTTTGAAAAATATATTTATCATACGATGTCTATCTGCAAACAATAAAACGGATGCCATTACAACTAGGTGTATCGAAAAAAGTTTAACAGGAATATCATAGGTAAAATTCATCACCGCTACATTTGTCATTACACCAATAATAATCATACTTCCTAGAGTGAGCGTTTTACGGTAAAGCAATAATACGCCTCCCAACACTTCAGCAAAACCAATAAAAAAACTGTAGGCAAAGGAATGTCCCATAAAGGTCCACGCTAATCCCATTGGCGACATATTCCCTACAGGCTGTAAGAGTAATTCTAAACTTGCATCTGCAAATTGACCTTTAAATATTTTAACCATTCCATAGAGAAGCATTGCTAAGAATAAGAACACTCTGAGGATAACTTGAAACCAATAAAATAAGATGTTATAAGAAAGTCGTTTTCGGTCTGAAATAGACCAAACTCCGCCTATAAGCAATGTTAAAACTAAATTTAATCCTAACCGCACATAATCAAAAGAACGATCTCCACTACCAGTACTTCCCATTTGAAAATCGGCTCCCCAATACAGAATATATTTAGCAAACCAGCGTAGTGGCGCTTCTAAAAAAAGCGCTAAAAGTAACAAGAGGATGAATAAAACAAAATATGTAAAGACGAACTTAAAGGCAATTTTATGTGTTAAAGGCCAATGCTTTTTTTGTGGTTGAGAAAAATTCATTTTAAATTGATTTTCAATTATTTAAAGATGCAAATATAATAAAATTATCGTAAAACAATAATTTTTTATTCTTTTTAAATAATAATTAAAATTTTCTCTCCATCAAAAAAAATACATTTTTTTACTTTTCTCCTTATTCAATTTTTCTATTTTTGCTCGCTTAAAATAACGACATGAACAATTTTAAGGCGCTATTATTACCCATCCTTTTAGTGAGTCACTTTTTATTTTCACAAAACACCCAAAAACAAGAGAAGCTAGATTCTGTAATGATAACCTCAAGCAGAATTGACTTGCCCTTTAAAGAAAACTCAAGAACAATTACTATCATAACCTCTAAAACTATTGCACAAAGTCCAGCGACCAATGTTGCCGACCTATTGCAGCAAGTTGCCGGAATTGATATACGACGTCGTGGTGTAAATGGCATGCAAGCCGATTTATACATTCGAGGTGGTAGCTTTGACCAAACACTTTTACTTATTGACGGTATTAAAGTTGAGGATGCACAAACAGGTCATCACACTATGAACATGGCATTACCCATTGAAGTTATTGAACGTATCGAAATCATAAAAGGTCCTGCCTCACGTGTCTTTGGGCAAAATGCCTTTACTGGAGCCATTAATATTGTGACTAAAAACAATGCAGAAAAAGTTAACGATGCTGGTTTTCAATTGGGTTCGTTTGGGCAAGAAAATGCAACAGTAACTGCTGGAGGGAATTTTGGCAACAGCTCAATTATTGCACATGCATCTATAAACACTTCCGATGGTTACCGATTTAATACCGATTTTAATAATCAAAACTATTTTATAAAAGGAAGTTTCAATAAAAACAACACACCCATTGCTGTTATTGGATACTTTACCGAGCGTAAATTCGGGGCAAATGGGTTTTATGCGTCTCCAAAAGCTATACACCAATACGAAGAAACACAAAGCAGTTTGGTTGGTGTATCGTCGGTTTATAAAACTAAAAAACTAACCCTAAAACCACGCGTGTATTGGAAACGCAACCAGGATATGTATGTGTTTGTGCGTAAAAATCCTGCTATTTACAGGAATTTACATCAAACCAATAAAATTGGTGCAGAAGTAAATGGATCTTTACAATCTAAAATAGGAACTACTGGCTTTGGTATAGACGTGGCAAAAGTATATTTGTCTAGTAATAATCTTGGAAATAGGAATCGAGATATGGTAACCGTGTTTTTAGAACATCGCTTTCAATTTTTAAATAAAAAATTGGATATTAC
>JAADHG010000119.1 GCA_013151975.1 Chlorobiota bacterium
ACTATAGCTATTTCTGCAAGAAATAAGGATTATAATACGGTACAGTTTTATTCTGGAGACATTATTTCTGTAATTAATACTGCTGCTGATGATTTGGTAGGAGGGACTCAGGATAATGGAACACCTACTATTTTGGACGCTGTAGCAGGAGCAAACTCATCTACAGATATAACTGGAGGGGATGGTGGTTATACTGAGTATGATGATGCTGGGGTTTATATAGTGACGGCTTATCCAAATAACAATCATTATGCATTTGTGTTTGGTACACCAAATACGTTTTATCAAATTTCTTCAGGAACGGGAGGTAGTTTTATTAATGAAGCGGCACTAGATAAAAATTTGGATATTTTGTATTCTAACTCAAGTACATCTACACCTACTTATAGTATTGAGAGAACTTCTAACTTTGTTGCAGGAGCAGGAGGAATAGTTAATACGAGCATAGCAAGTGCAGTTTTAAATGCTTCACCAACTGCTTTTAAAGTTTCTCCTTTTACTCCAGGTTCAACAAAGTTATTTGTTGGGCTAGAAAATGGTAGACTTTTACGCATTGATAATGCAGATGGGGCATTTGGTATTCTCAACATTAGTGCGGGATCTGGTTTTGTCGGCAGTATTTCGGATATTGAATTTGGTCAAAACGAAATGGAAATATTTGTGACTATGCATAATTATGGTGTTACTAGTATTTGGTTTACTAGCGACGGCGGTTCTAATTGGTCGAGCAAAGAAGGAGATTTACCAGATTTACCAGTAAAATGTATTTTACAAAACCCGTTAATTCCAAATGAGGTTATTATAGGAACAGAACTTGGTGTTTGGGCTACGGCAGATTACACACAAGCGAGCCCTGTTTGGGTGCAATCGTATAATGGTATGAGTGATGTTACAGTTCTAGATTTGGATGTCAGAACATCAGATAATATGGTTCTCGCTTCCACTCATGGTAGAGGATTTTTTACAAGTCAGTTTACTGCTGTGCCACTTGGTGTTTCTGATAATAGTTTAGTTAGTAAAGGCATTCGTATTTTCCCTACAATTAATAACGGAAACTTTACTATTGTTGCTAAGAATAGTTTAGGGAATGTAAATATGAGAATTTACAACATTACAGGACAAGAAGTTCTGAATTCTAAATTTCAACTGTCAAATGCTCAAAATAGATTTAATTTGAATGTAAATTCAGGTATTTATTTTGTTAATTTAAAAGGTGATGATTTTGGAGGCACACAAAAAATAATTATTAAATAACACTAATAAAAATAGTTCATTCATAAAGAGAAGCTGTTAAGCTTCTCTTTATTTTTTTAATAATGAAAGCACCTTTTGTTGGATGCTTGTACTATCAAGAGCAACCACTTCTTGTAATTCTGATATTTTACCGTGTTCAATAAAATCGTCAGGAATACCCATAAGTTGAACATCACTTTTATAATTATGTTTCGCAGCAAATTCTAAAACAGCACTCCCAAAACCACCTTTAATAGTGCCATCTTCAATAGTAATTATTGAAGTATATGTTTTTAATATATTGTGAAGTAATGTTTCGTCAATAGGTTTTACAAAACGCATATCATAATGAGACACATTTAAATTCTGAATGGCATTACTAACATTATTGGCAATGGTTCCTATGCTTAAAATAGCTATATCTTTGCCTTTTTGTAATTGCACACCTTTTCCAATGTCGATTTTAGAAAAA
The DNA here is from genome assembly GCA_013151975.1 of Chlorobiota bacterium. Classification (GTDB taxonomy): domain Bacteria; phylum Bacteroidota; class Bacteroidia; order Flavobacteriales; family Flavobacteriaceae; genus JAADHG01. The sequence goes on from JAADHG010000119.1 coordinate 1,706, forward strand.
GGTTGTTTCCAATCTATGGTAATGCCTCTACCTCTTGGATAACGAATGGCTATTGGATGATTCAATCCAAGTTGAGCGGTGTACATTATGTTTCTAAGCTCTATTTCATTTCTAGGAGCAAAAACAATAAGGTTTGGAATACATCTTAAAAAAGCTAGATCAAACACACCGTGATGTGTAGCGCCATCTTCACCTACCAAACCTGATCGATCTAAGCAAAAAACAACGAGTAGTTTTTGAAGAGCCACATCGTGTATTACTTGATCATAAGCACGTTGTAAAAATGTAGAATAAATATTGCAAAACGGAATTAATCCTTGGGTTGCCATTCCAGCTGCTAGAGTTACAGCGTGTTGCTCTGCAATACCAACATCAAAAGCACGATCAGGAAAGGCATCCATCATTAGTTTTAAGGAACTTCCTGTAGGCATTGCAGGCGTAATCCCAACAATGTTCTTGTTTTGCTTCGCAAGCTCTACTATAGTTTGCCCAAAAACATCTTGATATTTTGGAGGCTCAATGGTTTCGCTTTTTACAAGAATGTCGCCAGTTGCAGCGTCGAACTTGCCCGGAGCATGATATGTGACTTGGTTTTCTTCGGCTTGCTTTAAGCCTTTCCCTTTGGTAGTAATAACATGTAAAAACTTAGGGCCTTTAACAGATTTTAGCCGTTCTAATTCTGAAATTATTGTATGAACATCATGCCCATCTATGGGACCTGAATAATTAAAATTTAATGCTTCAAAAATGTTATCTTGTTTTTGAGTTCCTTTTTTAACATTAGTCAAGTATTGTTTTAAGGCACCAACACTCGGGTCAATACCAATAGCATTATCATTTAATATGACGAGTAAATTGGCATCAGTAACTCCTGCGTGATTCAATCCTTCAAAAGCCATTCCGCCATTCCGCTAGCAATAGATGCATCACCTATTACAGCAATATGGTTTTTGTTTTCTCCTCTTAATTGTGAAGCAATTGCCATTCCTAAGGCTGCGGAGATTGATGTTGATGAATGACCCACTCCAAAAGCATCATAGATACTCTCATCACGTTTAGGAAAACCAGAAATACCATGTAGTTGCCTGTTGGTATTAAAAATGCCTTTACGTTCAGTTAAAATTTTATGTCCATAGGCTTGATGCCCCACGTCCCAAATCAATAAATCTTTAGGCGTATTAAAAACATAATGCAGGGCAATAGTAAGTTCTACAACCCCAAGACTTGCACCTAAATGGCCTTCTTTGGTTGCTACAATATTAATTATAAATTCACGTAATTCTTGTGCAAGTTGAGGCAAATCATTTTTGTTTAGTTTGCGTAAATCTTCGAATTAATATGTTCTAATAAATTATTCATGAGTTTACAAATGTACAAGATGATATTGTATTTTAGCTATTATGAAAGCTCATAATGGGCATTTAATAGGGAGCGGCCAAAGTTTACTAAAACAAATAAGAACGTGACCTACAAATTTGTAAAACTTTTAAGAAAATGGTAGCTCCTTTTGATGATATTTATTTTATGAAGAAAGCACTTCAGGAAGCTGAAATTGCTTTTGAAAAAGGAGAAATACCTGTTGGAGCAGTTATTGTTATTGATAATAGAATAATTGCAAGAGCACATAACTTAACCGAAATACTTACAGATGTTACAGCTCATGCAGAAATGCAAGCGATTACAGCAGCATCCAATTTTTTAGGCGGAAAATATCTTCATAATTGTACCCTATATGTTACTTTAGAACCTTGCCAGATGTGTGCAGGGGCTTTATATTGGAGCCAGATTAGTAATATTGTTTTTGGAGCAAAAGATGAGAAACGGGGTTGTGCTGTTATGGGGACAACATTACACCCAAAAACTAAAATTATAGGTGGTGTATTAGAAAAAGAAGCATCACAACTGTTGAAACGTTTTTTTCTTGAAAAACGGAATCTGAATTAATCTATTTACGACGCTCATTTTCTCTCATTTTCTCTAAATTTTCTTTAGTAAGCATATAATCTTCAACCTTTTTATCTTTCCATCGATGATAAGAAAATAAAGGAAACACAATTAGGAACAATCCAACAACACCAAAACCAATTAATTTTTCAGAATAATGTATATCTATGTAATATCCAATAAAAATGCTACTTAAACAGCAAACAAATAAAATGGCGATAATATATTTCATGTGCTTATTTAGTAAAGTTAATTAACTGTCGTCTGTAAGCGGTAAGTAGTTTAGATTTTGAGACAAAACCAAAATATTTTCCATTTTTAATAACAGGTAAATTCCATGCACTTGAGTTTTGAAATTTATCCATTACCATTTGCATAGTATCAGTTTCATAATTAATAAGATCGGGAGCACTATGCATATAATCTTCAACTGTGGTCGATTCATGTAATTTTTGATCAAACATAATCTCTCTTATGTCATCTAATAATACAATACCTATAAATTCTTGATTTTCATTTACAACAGGGAATAAATTTCTAGCGGATTTTGTAACCGCTTTATGAAGCATTTCACCCAATTGCATTTTAGGAGTAATTGAAATAAAATTAGTTTCAATAATTTTATCAATGTTTAACATCATTAATACATTTTTGTCTTTATCATGTGTTATGAGTTGGCCACGTCTAGCTAATTCTTCGGCGTATATATTATGTGGGATATATCTTTTTGTAATTAAAAAAGAAATTGAAGCCACAATCATTAAAGGAATAAATAATTCGTAACCACCTGTAATTTCGGCAATTAAAAAAATAGCGGTTAAAGGTGCTTGTAATACACCAGCCATAAGACCAGCCATTCCAACCATTGCAAAGTTAGTTAAGGATAATTGATAATTGAAAAGATTGCTGTAATTCACAACCATTGCAAGAAGATAGCCTGAAATACTTCCAGTAAATAATGTAGGCGCAAAAACCCCTCCAATACCTCCAGCCCCAAAAGTAAGTGACATAGCGATTACCTTAAAAATTACTAAGCCAACTAAAAAGCCAATGATTATCCAGATATTATCGCTTGCAAGGTTAAAAATATTATTTGTTGTAATGGCATTAATATTTCCTCTCAGAACATTATTTATAGTGCCATAGCCTTCTCCAAAAAGGGGAGGTATAAAAAATACAATGACACCTATTAAAACACCTCCAATTAATAGCCGTTTATAAGGATTTATAAATCGTTTTAAAAAGGCATCTATAAAAAAATATACTTTACTAAAATATATAGATGTAAACGCTGATGAGACACCTAAAAGCGCATAAAACAAGACGTCATTTAATACAAACTTATCTTGTATTGTAAAATGCAATAGAACATCATCGCCCAAAAAGAAATATGAGGTTAATATTGCAGTTATAGATGCTAATAATAGAGGAACCATGGAAATTAATGTTAATTCTAAACTAAAAATCTCTACAGCAAATACTATAGCAGCAATTGGAGCTTTAAAAATAGAAGACATTGCACCAGCAGCAGCAGCAGCAATTAGCAATGTTCTTGTAGTTTGATTTAGATGAAAAAGGCGCGCAAAATTTGAACCTAAAGCAGCACCAGTTGCAACAGTAGGACCTTCAAGCCCAACAGACCCACCAAAACCAACAGTTAATGGTGCTGTAAGTAAAGAAGCCCACATTTGATGCCTTGGCATGATACCTTTTTGTTTTGAGATAGCATATAAAGTAGATGGAATGCCATGACCTACTCTTTTCCGTATTACATATTTAATAACTAATAATACTAAGCCCAACCCTAAAATTGGGAAAATAAAATAAAATGCTTGATGAATTTCTTTTATAAATTCACCCTCTAATAATTTTTGAATAAAATGCGTAATATTTTTTAATGTTACCGCACCAAGACCAGCTAACAAACCAATTACTGTACTCGAAATATTGATAAATTGATTATTAGAAATATGTTTATATTTCCATTTTAAGAATTTAGTGAATATAAATTTAGATTGTTGCATTTGTTATATTAAATAATAAGTCTTACGCCTCCAAGTTCTTCTATTTTATAAGGGAACTTGTCGCTAGGTGAACCAATAAACATAAAATTGATAGGAATGTTCCATTTTTTAGATAAATTTCTAATTAAAGTTGGACTAAATTTGCCTTTTTCAAGTACAAACTCTATATCTATTTCAGGATATTCTCTATCTAAAAAATCAATTTCTTTTGGTAAATTTTTCGGAACTTTTTGTTCTTCATTTAAAACTAAAACTATTTTAATTTTTTTTGTATGTTCATTTTTTATAATATATAGCATTACCTTATTCAATGAAGCTATATTATCTCCTTTTGTGAAAAAGACAAACTCTTGAGAATTTATTCTATCAATTATTGAGAGTATTTTTTTATCAGTTTTAAACACAATAGTTCTTACTGGATCAAAAAGTGAATGAATAACTTTTAACAAAATTTTTAATAAAATTGTTCTATTCAACATTATTATAACAAAAATGATTGCAGGTATAAAATAATCTAGAAAAATAGATAAATTACTAGGTAAATTATCTTTGGGTTTCATTAATATATTCGCAATTAAAGCCACAAGAACAGCAATAATGCCAAACAAAACGACAGACCATTTCGCTTTTTCTGGTCTAGGGAGTCTGTCTCTTTTTACTTTTAATAATATATTCCCGATTCCAAATAATGCCATAACCGATAAGAATGAAATGGTATAAACACCTGCTAGAATTTTTACATTCCCATGGGTAATTAACAATACAGAAATTGTTAATAATAAAAACATAATAATAATTCTATAAGAGCTTCCTCTAGCATTTTTCTTTAAGAAAAACTGAGGTAAAACCCTATCCAAAGTCATGCGCTCAAGTAATCCTGAAACACCAACAAAACTAGTTAACACAGCACCACTTAAAACTAAAAAGGCATCAATTGATATTAAAATCGCCATCCAATTCCCACCAACATGAGAAGCCATTTCAACGAGTAAAGTATTTTGAAAACTATCACTTTGTAAAATAGGTATTGAAAACAATGCTAGAGCAAAAATTGCCATTAAAGGATTAATTACACTTACTACAATCCACATATTTTTAAGGGTTTTTGGAAAAACACCTTTCTTTTGTTCTTCAACAAAATTAGCCGAACTCTCAAACCCCGAAACACCTAACATTGATACTGCAAAACCAAAAAATATAGCAGAAGCAATACTGCCTCCTGTAGAGGGGAATTCCCAGTTTTGAAAAAATAAAGTAATCCCGTTGTTAAAAAAATAATAAATAATAAATGCACTCAAAATAAATAAGGAGGCGAGGTGAAATAAAAAAATGCCAATTGCTACTTTAGCAGATTCTGTTATACCTCCAATTGTAAGCATTGCAAAAATCCCTAAAAGGATTATAGTAGCAAGAATTATAGGCATAGATGGGATTAAGTGATGTAAATAATGTATGGCTTCATTTGCCGAAATCACGGCAGTAGCCATATAGGATAGCAGCGTTAATGTTGCTGCAAATGAGGCTGTAAATTTACTTGTAGTGTTTAATAAAGCATTATAAGCACCACCATTTAAGGGTAAAGCGCCTACAACTTCACCATATATTTTTCTAAAAAAAAATAAAACTAAGGAAACAATTAATAAGGTAATCCAAGCGTATTGCCCCGAAAAAGCAATGGATAAAGCAGACACATATAAAACGGACGAACTTATATCATTACCGCAAATAGCCGTTGCTGATAATTCATTTAGTTTTTTACGCATTTGTGTTTGTGATTTAAATTATAAATCAATTTTTAGATGCAATTCATTTAATTGCTCATCATCAATTGGCGCAGGAGCATCTATCATAACGTCTCTACCAGAATTGTTTTTAGGAAACGCTATAAAGTCTCTAATGGTTTCTTGGCCTCCTAAAATAGCTACAAGCCTATCTAAGCCAAAAGCCAACCCACCGTGTGGAGGTGCGCCATATTCAAAAGCATTCATTAAAAATCCAAATTGGGCTTTGGCTTCTTCTTTTGTAAATCCAAGATAATCAAACATTAAAGACTGAGTTGCTTTATCATGAATTCTTATAGAGCCTCCACCAATTTCGTTTCCGTTTAATACTAAATCGTATGCGTTTGCTTTTACGTCTCCAGGGTTAGTGTCTAATAGTTCTATTTGCCCAGGTTTAGGAGATGTAAATGGATGGTGCATGGCGTGATAACGCTTTGTGTCTTCATCCCATTCTAATAATGGAAAATCAGTAACCCAAAGTGGTGCAAACTCGTTAGGTTTACGTAACCCTAAACGTTCAGCGAGCTCCATGCGTAATGCACTTAACTGCGTTCTTACTTTAGTTGTATCTCCTGAAAGAATGCAAATTAAATCTCCTGCTTTTGCCTCCGTAATTTCTGCCCATTTAGTGAGATCGTCTTGATTGTAAAACTTATCTACGGAAGATTTATAAGTGCCATTACCATTACAACGCACATAAACCATACCTAGAGCACCAACTTGCGGTCGTCTTACCCAATCAATCAACTTATCAATGTCTTTTCTTGAGTAAGTATTTCCATTAGGAACTGCAATACCAACAACCAGTTCAGCTTGATTAAATACATTAAAGTCTTTATGTTGTGTTACTTCATTTAATTCACCAAATTCCATTCCGAATCTAATGTCTGGTTTGTCATTGCCATATGTTTTCATCGCTTTATCAAAAGTCATTCTTGGGAACTTATCAACTTCAACACCATTAATGGCTTTAAGTAAATGGAGTGTTAATCCTTCAAATACATTTAAAATATCTTCTTGTTCTACAAAAGTTCACAATCTATTTGAGTAAATTCTGGTTGTCTGTCTGCTCGTAAGTCTTCGTCTCTAAAACATTTTACAATTTGAAAGTACTTATCCATACCGCCAATCATAAGCAATTGCTTAAAAGTTTGTGGACTTTGAGGTAAAGCATAAAATTGACCTTCATTCATTCTACTTGGAACAACAAAATCACGTGCTCCTTCAGGAGTAGACTTTATTAAGTAAGGAGTTTCAACTTCAATAAATCCTTCTTTAGATAAATAATTTCTAACTTCCTGAGTAACTTTATGTCTAAACATCAAATTATTCTTTACGGGATTACGTCTTATATCTAAATAGCGATATTGCATACGCAGTTCTTCGCCACCATCTGTGTTGTCTTCAATAGTAAAAGGAGGCGTTTTAGCTTCATTAAGAATGATTAACTCTGAAACTAATATTTCTATATTTCCTGTTGGAATGTTTGCGTTTTTAGAGGCACGTTCAATAACAGTACCTTTGACTTGGATAACAAATTCACGACCAAGCGTTTTTGCTTGATTCATTAGTTCTGGACTAGATCGTTCTTCGTCAAAAATAAGCTGAGTAATACCATAACGGTCACGAAGATCCACCCAAATCATAAATCCTTTGTCGCGAGTTTTTTGAACCCATCCAGCTAAAGTAACTTCACTATTAATATGTGACGCTCTTAATTCACCACAATCATGACTTCTATACATACAGTTGATATTAGAACTGCAAATTTAGTAAGATATACCATCATTATGCATAATTAATAACAGAATTTAGGAATAAATTCAGGTGCACTATTCTTAGAAACTTAACTAAATGATTATGAATTATTCAATATAATTTTCATTTTTTTTGTTAAAAAATTGTTAAAACAATTTTTTATTTGCAAATTTGCGGATAATCAAAAAGATATAATTATGAAACAAACTTACTATTTAAAGCTGTTATTGTATATAATGGCTATTCTTCCTATTGGTGTTCTGGCTCAAGGAACAATAACAGGAACAGTTACAGAGGCAAGCACTGGAAATCCCTTACCAGGTGCCAATATTGTTGTTAAGGGAACATCTAATGGAGCGATATCTGATTTTGATGGAAATTTCAACATTAGTGTTGATGCATTTCCAGCAACATTAGTAATTTCTTCGGTTGGGTTTACGACTCAAGAAGTAAACGTTACATCTTCTCAAAGTATTAGTGTTTCTTTACAAGACGGAGTTGCGTTAGATGAGATAGTATTATTAGGGTCTAGAAACACTAGTAGAACTGCAATTGATACACCTGTTCCAATAGATGTTATCAACGTAGCTGAATTAACAGTATTAGGACCTCAAACAACGGTAAATGAAATTTTAAATTTTGTGGCACCTTCATTTACATCAACAACTCAAACGGTTTCTGATGGTACAGATCACGTAGATCCAGCTTCTTTAAGAGGTTTAGGGCCAGATCAAGTATTGGTGCTTATTAATGGAAAAAGACGACACAAGTCTTCTTTAGTTAATGTTAATGGTACAGTTGGTACAGGATCTGTAGCTACTGATTTAAATGCAATTCCAGCTTCAGCTATTGCTAGAATTGAAGTGTTAAGAGATGGTGCAGCTGCCCAATATGGTAGTGATGCCATAGCAGGTGTAATTAACATTGTACTTAAAAAGAATACTAATGAGTTAAGCTTAAATGTTAATTCTGGAGCTAATTTTAGTAAAAACTCTAATAAGTATAATGATGGCGGAGTAGATGGAGAAAAATTTCAAATAGATGTAAACTACGGTTTAGATTTAGGTAAGAATGGAGGTTATATAAACTTTACAGGTTCTTTAGAAAACAGAGGAGCTACTAATAGAAGTGATACTATGGGTAAAGCTATTTATACAATGTTTGATGTTGCTACTAGAAACTTAGGTTATGATCAAGCTTTTGCTATGAACCCAAGTGCTTTAGCTGCTTACGTTGGAGGTTTAGACCCTTCTTTACAAGCTGTTTATAATGCAGGAATTGCTAATGGAGATTCGTTTTTAGACATTATAAATTCAGATTCAGATTTACCAGGAGCTGCTCCTATATCTGAGTATGAATTGGCACAAAGAGGCTTAACACGAGATGACTTTAGAATGAAAGTTGGGCAATCACAATTAAGAAGTGGAAAGTTTATGATGAATATGGAATTACCATTAGACGATAATGGATCAGTACTATATTCTTTTGGAGGTATTAGTTCAAGAGAAGGGTTAGCTGCAGGGTTTTTTAGAAGACCAGCATATACTGATGGCCGAGGAAATACAGAGGCATTAGCTAATGGATTTTTACCTCATATATCTTCTAGGGTGATAGATAAATCTTTTGCAGCAGGAATTAAAGGTAAAATCGGTGATTGGAATGTAGATTTTAGTAACACTTACGGAACTAATAGTTTTGATTTTACAATTAAAAATACTGTAAACGCTACATTAGGAGCTTCAACTGCTAGAGAGTTTGAAGCAGGAGGATTTGCATTTGCTCAAAACACAACAAATCTTGATGTATCTAATTTTTATGACGATATATTTGAGGGCTTAAACGTTGCTTTTGGAGCAGAATACAGAGTAGAAAACTATCAATTATTAGCAGGAGAGGAAGCTTCTTGGGCAAGCTATGATATAAATGGTGAAGTTGTAACACAAACAACTCCAGATGCCAATAAAGTTTATAGCTACTTTGGAAGATTAGTTCCTGGAGGATCTCAAGTATTTCCTGGTTACAGACCAGAAAATGAAGTAGACCAAAGTAGAAATAGTTATGCTGGTTATATAGATTTGGAAGCTGATTTATCAGAAGCATTTTTATTAACTGCAGCATTCCGCTATGAAAATTATAGCGATTTTGGTGATACAGCCAACTGGAAAATAGCGACTAGAATTAAAGCTTCTGATAACTTTGCTATTAGAGCTTCTGCTAGTACGGGCTTTAGAGCACCAGATTTACATCAAATATATTTTAATGCAACATCAACATTATTTATAGCTGGTATTCCTAATGAAGTAGGAACATTTGGCAATACAAGTAGATTGGCTCAATTATTAGGGATTCCTCGATTAAAAGAAGAAACATCTGATAATTATAGTTTAGGTTTTACAGCAAAAATTCCAAGTGCTGGTATGAAAATTACTATTGATGGATATATTGTAAATGTAGATGATAGAGTAGGACAAACTAGAAATTATTCTCCTGGATCAGATCCTGAAGTTCAACAAATTTTTGCAGATGCCGCTGCTGGAAAAGCAAAATTCTTCACAAATGGATATAGTACAGAATCTAAAGGAATAGATGTTGTAATTACCCATAATACAGGACTTGGTGAAGGAACTTTAAATAATAGCCTCTCAGCTACATTTTCTAAAACAGAAGTAAAGAATGTTAAAAGTATATTAGGAACTCCAATTTTAGATGATAGAGCCATCGGGTTTATAGAATCTGCAATGCCTAGAACAAAAATAAACCTCACTCACAGTTATAGAAATGGTAAATGGGATTTTTTATTACGTAACGTTTATTTTGGATCGGTTAACGATCCTGATTTCCAAGGAAGCCCTAACCCAGTAGAATATGGGGCTAAAATAGTTACAGATTTATCAGCATCGGTTGCTTTTACAGATAACTTAAGATTAACAGTAGGAGCAAATAATTTATTAGATGTTTACCCAGACGAAGTACCAGCTGGAAGTAATTATGGAAGACAATTTGTTTTCTCTCGTAGAACATCTCAATTTGGTTTCAATGGTAGATATATATTTGGGAGATTAACATTCACATTAAAATAAAAGAGCTATGAAAAATTTTAAAAATATTTATAAACTATTATTAGTTCTACCATTGATTTTTATGGCAAGTTGTGATAATAGCGATGACATTATTGAAGTACTTACAAAAACAACTACAGCTGCTCAAAACACTGTTTTTTTAGAAACTGATGCTACTCATGAAGAAGGCACATTGCTTTCGGATTTGTCTCCACAAACAATTACTGTAGGTGTAAACAATGCATCTTCAACGGATACTACTATTGGATTTAGTGTTACTAAAGATGGTACAGCTGCTGTAGAAGGAGCAGATTATTTATTGACAGACGCAGTTATTCCTGCGGATGCTAATTTTGGATCATCTGATATTACATTTTTAACAAACGGAACATTCGAAATTACAATTAATTCTTCATCTGCTAGTTTGGTAATTGTTGATAACAAAGTTATATTTTTAGTGCCTTTGCAGGTGACATTTACTCTAGATTGGGATGATAGTTTTTATGACTATGATATATTCCTTTTTGATGGA
>JAADHG010000316.1 GCA_013151975.1 Chlorobiota bacterium
TCACAAACAAAAAACTCGCAACCTAGTATGGGTTTAATTTCTTTTGCTGTAGCTTCTTCTCCCTTTTCTAATGCTTCGGCATTTGCAGCTTTAACTGCTTTATTGTGATTTTTTACTTCTTTTACAAAATGAAAAGCGCCCATCATATTTGCATGATCGGTTAATGCTACTGCTGGCATATTTTCTTTTGCAGCAGCAGCAACCAAATTCTTAACACTAATGGTAGATTGTAAAATAGAGAACTGTGAATGATTATGTAGGTGCACAAAATCGACATTCTTTAACTGCTCAACAACCTCAGTTTCATCTGGAATAATATCACTTATAGATTGCTCTTGTTCTAAACGTTCGTTTATTTTTGCTGAAGCTTGTTTAAGATTAATATGTTTTAATCCTATGAGCTGTATTTCTGACGGATTCTTTTCAGAAAACGATTTAAAATAATCGGGCTGGACATCAAGTTGTTCCTTGGTAAATTCTTCTCTACGGATTAATTCTAAAAAGCAACGCGAAGTAGCTTCAACATCTGCTGTAGCATTATGTGCATCGTTAAAAGGTGCTTTAAATAAATATTGATGCAACTCTGTAAGTGTTGGTAGTTTAAACTTACCATATCGTCCTCCTGGAAGTTTGCAAAGTGATGCCGTATGTTCCGTACAGGTGTCTAATACTGGAAGTTCTTGAAGCTGGTTTGCAATGTCTAACCTGAAAAATTCACAGCCCATTATGTTAAGATCGAACTTTACATTTTGCCCTACTACAAATTTTGTTTTCCTTAAAGCTTCATTAAATTTTTCTAAAACTTCGTGTAAAGGGATGCCTTGTTCCTGAGCTAACTCAGTAGAAATACCATGAATTTTCTCTGCATCATAGGGAATATTAAATCCTTCGGGCTGTACTAAATAATCTTCATGCTCTACACAGTTTCCCATAGCATCATGCAATTGCCATGCAATTTGAATACACCGTGGCCAATTATCCGTATCGCTAATTGGAGCATTCCAACGTTTAGGTAAACCTGTAGTTTCAGTATCAAAAATTAGGTACATAAAAGGATTTTAATATAAAAATTAAGAACCCTAAAATTAAGAATAATTATGCCTTTAAAAAGGGAAAGTTATAAACAATTAATTGCCTTAAAAGTCAATCTGTATTATGAGAAAAACGAACTACTAAGTGCTTGATAAGAATAGATATGTTTTAAAATGGGTGATTTTGAAACATTTGAAAGTTAATATGTTATAAAAAGGAAACACCCATTATATTTCTCGCAGAAATATAATGGGTGTTATTTAATCGAACCCTATATTTGTATTAAATCAAGACTATTCCGCTAGGGTTCTAACATAATTTACAATCAACCAAATGTCTTCATCATCAGTGATTTTTTTCTCAAATTTTGGCATATCATCTCTACCTTTTTTGATTTTGTAAAATAACTCGCCATCTGTTTGAGCCTGAAATTCTTCAGTAGAAAAATCACCTAAATCGCCTTCTTGTTCCTCAGCCTTTGGACCATCTCCATAACCCTCTTTACCATGGCATGATTTGCAATGTTTAGAATATAAAGATTTTCCATATGCCTTATTTTCACCGTCATCTGCATTGGTAGGATTTGCTTTTGTTTTATACTCTTCAGGGACAACCCATTTTTCTTGTGTAATAGTTGTAAAAGAGTAAAGCGTAATAAAAACCCCTATGCTTAATAACTGTAATAAAAATTTGTTTTTTTTCATGATTTATAAATTTTATGTTTAGAAACTCTAAAAAGATTGCATATTAAAAATTCATTATAAACAACCATTTTTTTATTAACAATAATCTATACAAATATGCACCACATTAATCATAAAAATTATGATTTTAGTCAGCTTTTAAAATTATTTTTTAAATAAATTTTTAACATAACTAATTGCAAACTTAATTTTAAAAATTATACCAGTGCCAATTATACATAAATCAACACTGGTATAAACTAACAATCAAGGACAAAATATTATCTATTTAAACGTGATTAGAATTTTTGTTATTTATATATCTGTTTTTTAATCCTGCTGCTACAATTAAAGCCAACAGAGACAATATAGTTACCCATGCCCAAATTGGAAAAACAGGAGTTTCGCCACTTGCATAACTATGTAGTCCTTTAGAAAAGTAATAATTTACTCCAAAAAAGGTCATAAGTACACTTGCAAAACCAACAATTGCGCCTACATTAAAAATATATAAACTTTTCATTTTTGGGACTAGTCTAAAATGCAAAACAATGGTATAAACTAATACTATAATTAATGCCCATGTTTCTTTAGCGTCCCAACCCCAATATCTACCCCAAGACTCATTGGCCCAGATACCTCCTAGAAAAGTTCCAATAGTAGCTAAAAATAACCCAATTGTTAAATTCATTTCATTAATATAAGTGAGCTCTTTTATAATTAAATCAATGCGTTTAGTATTCTTTGTATTTTTAATTAAATACAAGCCAATATTCATTAAGCCTAAAACAAAACCTAAACCCAAGAAACCGTAGCTAATAGTTAATGTAGCAACATGAATGATTAACCAATATGATTTTAACACTGGTTGCAAATTTGTTAATTGAGGGTCATAACTACTATGACTAGCTGTCATTAGTGTGAAAAATGCTAATAACGCTGTTGCTGCTAAAGTGATTTTAGAATACCTTATAAAACTAAATCCTGCTAACAAACTTGCCCAAGAAACCAGTATTAATGCCTCATACCCATTACTCCAAGGCGCATGTCCTGATAAATACCACCTTAAAGCCATCCCATAGGTGTGATATACAAAGGCTATAGCCAATATTGCTATAAAGAAGTTTAAAGCAAAACGTAGTATTTTATTCTTTTTAGATTTTAAATTATCTATAAAAGCGAGTACTAATAGTATAATACTAAGTAAGGCATAGATGTTCTTTAAGTTGATAAATATTTTTGCTTTATTATATTCTATTTCCTTACTAACTTTTGATTTAGACGGCAATAATTCTGCAGCGGAACTTTGTCTTTGTATATTATCAATATAACCGAGTATTTTACTTGCTCTGAAATAATTTCCGGTATTGATTGCATTAAATACCTCTGTTAAATATAACCTCAACAAATTATTATAATTGAATTCTTCTAATTGCAAATCATCATTCAAAACTTTAATAGGTCCTGTTAATGGAGTACTTGCTAATGGGTCGCTCCAATTAATCCATTTATTATTTGGCGAGTTTTGAACTGGAAAAATATTAAGGAGTTTTCCTTGATATCCTAACATAAAAATCTCTACGCGTTCATTTACTTTAATAATTTCTTTATCAAAAGTGTTTTGTTCAGACTGCTTTTTTCTAAAAGCAGTTTCAGCCACAGTTCTAAGTTTATAAGCTCCCTCTTGGTCGAAAAAATCATTAAATGCTGCGTACTTACCATCTAACCCAATGAGGTTCATAACTGCTTTTTCTCGAACATAAATTATTTTTTGTTGTTTCCAGAATTCCCCATTTATGGGCATATCCAAAAATACTTGCATTGCGTCCATTTTCCCTTTGCCAGGGATATTAAACACATCTTTTTTAGAGATTTTGTGCATGACATCATAAGCCAGAGTATTAATAGGAATAAATCTTCCGTCGTAGTTTTGCACTAACAACTGCCCAAATTTCTTAGCATGTTCTGCACTCACAGAATTAGGGTTAACAGAATGCACATGATTTGTTTCTTGATTTTGAGAATTTGCTGCACCTACAAATAGCAAGACAAAAACGAGCATAGCAATTACTCCCTTTCTTTTTTCTCTTGTATGTCTAATTTTATGTATTAAATCTCGATATCTTGAATTTTTATTAAATAGCGTAAGCACAAAACCTAATCCCAAAAGAAAATAACCAAAGTAAGACGTCCAAGTACCATAAAAATCGTGATTTACAGATAGTATAGTCCCTTTCTCGTCTTGATCGTATGAAGATTGGAAAAACCGGTATCCTTTATAATCTAATACATTATTCATGAAGATTCTATAATCTTCACTAAGTCCTACATTTTTGTCTATTAAAGTAACTTCGCTAGCATATGATGAAGGACTTTCGGAACCTGCATATCTTTCTAAAATGAACTTGTTTAAATAAATTGAAAACGGAAGTTCAATACTTTTCATTCCATAAGCAATTTGTAAATCTACTCCGTCAAGTTTCACTTTTTGGAAATTATCTACATATCCCATTCCACCCAATATAGGCACCTCTTGCTTTTTCCCATTAAAGGTAACATCTAACAATAATACATCTGGTCCGTTTGTTTCTTCAGTCCCTGGTACATATTTTACTATTGCACTTTTATAGACTCTAGTTAATACAAATGACAAACCAGCACCTTCTGGTTCGTATAAGTGTTTTGGTTGAATCTCAGCTAATGAATCTTTAGCTATTTCACCTGTAACCATTTCAGGCATTTTGGTAGTTTTAATAGCCGTCGGGTAACTGATAAACAATTTTCCGTCTTTACTAATGAGTTTTAAAGCATCATCTCTTTCATTATTATTATAAGCCATAAAAAAGCCATGGCTTACTTTTAAATCTCCATCTTTTATAAGTAGTACATCTTTATGCCCATCTACTCCTATTGTTAACTCTACAATATCAACCCCACCAGCTTTACCTTCTTCGTAGACTTCTGCTGCGTTTTTTATATAATCTTTATAATCAATATCAATTGGCCCATTATCCTTAGTATCTATGCGAACATTAAACGAATTATCTGTGACTGCACCAAAAAGCAATGGTCGTTCAACTTTATAATTTAAATTAGCATCTTTGGCTTCAATTTGTAAATACGGTTCTGAACTAAGCATAATATTAGAGGATTCTCCCTGACGTATATGCATACTTCCCTCAAAACCTATATATCTTGTAATACCAGCGCCAATAATTATAATAATAAAAGCCCCGTGAAATAAAAGTCCTGGCAATTTCTCCATTCTATATAAATGGTACCGTTTTATACTTCCTATAAAATTAACAACCAATAGTAGCATTATAAACTCGAACCATTTTGCATTGTAAACAAGTATTTTGGCTGTAATTGTATCGTATTTATCTTCTATAAAAGTAGCCGTTGCTATCGCAATTGTAAAAACAATTAATAACACCAGCGTTGTCTTTGAGGAAATAATTAGGGATATAAGCTTTTTCATTGTCCTGTGAGTTTATCTATCAAGTTAGTGATTTTCATTTTGTTCAAAATTATTTATTTATATTCACTTAGTTTATGATAAAAATCATGGTATTTACGGCTAATCTTACTGATATTTGCGTCGTATCTAGTATTAATTTAATGAATACATTATGAGAAAAGTTATTAGTTTACTCACGCTGATTGTTTTTTTATCAGCCTGTCAATCCAATAAAAAAGAGTCACAAGTTCAAAATGAAAACGGAATCCATAAAGCTATTGCACAAGAAGTTTTGCAGGTTAGTGAATATACTTACTTGCGAGTATTAGAAGACGACGGAAAAGAAATATGGCTTGCTGCTC
>JAADHG010000130.1 GCA_013151975.1 Chlorobiota bacterium
CTATAATTTTAGAATTTCTAAGCCCTTCTTTAACTTCGGAAGAAAGTGGTTGTAAAGTTTTCAAATCTGTAAGATGTTGCCACTTACGAATATAATGCCAACTATTATCATAATAATGAAAACAAGCATCAATACCATTATCTTTTAATGCTGAAGATACATTTTGAGCAATCTCAAGATTAGGTAAAAAGAAGCTTAAAAACGAATAACTCTCCTCTCCTCCTTCTGGAACTGTTCTAAAAGTAACTTCAGGAATTGTAGATAGAGCTTCTCTAATAATTGTATAGCTTTTCTTCTGAATAGCTACAAACTCTTTTAACCTCCTCAATTGTGCTAAACCAACAGCAGCATGAAGCTCAGAAATTCTAAAATTATAGCCTAAAAATGGATGTGTTTCTGCACCTCTATCTGTACCAACATGGTCGTGTCCATGATCGCTATAATGGTCGGCATTTTTATAATACTCTTCATTATTTGTTAAAATAGCTCCACCTTCACCACAAGTAATAATCTTAACATAGTCTAAAGACAAGCACCCTAAATCACCTACACTACCTAAGGGTTTGCCCTTATATGTGGCTCCTGTAGCTTGTGATGAATCTTCAATAAGAATCAAATTATGTGCTTTACAAATACTTTGCAAAGCGTCTAAATTTGCCATGCTACCACACATGTGCACTGGCATTATAGCTTTTGTCTTAGAAGTAATGGCCTTTTTTACAGCCTCTGGATATAAAGTTAATGTGTCATCAATCTCTACCAATATCGGAATAGCGCCAAGCATCATAATAGCTTCAAAACTAGCTACAAACGTGAATGTTGGCATAATAACTTCATCTCCTGATCCTATTCCTGCTGATGCTAATGCAATAGATACTGCAGCTGTTCCACTAGATACTAACTGCGCGTGTTTTACCTGTAATTGGTCTTGTAATTCTAGCTCTAACTCTTTTGCCTTCCAATGTCCTTTACGCATACCATCAAAACCATAGCGCATTAATACCCCATTTTCAAGTACATCGTTAACTTCTTTACGTTCGGCTTCTCCAAACAATTCAAATCCAGGCATATAATTTTATGTTTATATTAATTCAAAGCTACAATTATAATGTTCAAAAAAAAAGTGTCAACCTTATTAGTTGACACTCTTTTTAGAATTTAACTTAGACTAGTATTTTTCTATTATCTCGTCTAAAAACGTAAAATGCTTGTCCGTTTTTTGTGCTCTATCATAGCCATTAATATCCCCTAAAACTTTGCCTTCACTATTCATCCCTACCAAAGTTGGAAAACTTCCTCTCCTATTATATTTTTGCATTAACAGCATGTTCTTTCGCTTCTGATCCTGTGAAATAATGTCACTTCGTCTAGGCAAATCTACCTTTAACAAGACAAAACTTTCTGATTTTTTGATGAATTCTTCGGAATCAAAAAAATCAGCTTTCAATTTTTTACAAGGCGCACACCAATCACTTCCTGTAAAATACATTAGGATTGGTTTATCAGTTTGCGTTGATACTTGTTTGGCTTCGTCAAAATCTGTCAACCAATTTAGTTTATGCTCTTGTGCGTATGTACTTCCAACACAAATAAATAAAACTATAGTAACTATTCTCTTCATGGTATATTTAATAAGTATGCGCAAATATTGTAATTATCGATAATTTTAGCAAGAACCTTAACAGTTTATTGGCTAGAGTTCAAAAACACTTTCATTGACTTCTTTTCTAACTTTTTTAAGATCTGCTAAAATATCATCCTTTGCTCGATAACCAATTGGCATCACCAAAACCGATTGCAATCCTTTCTTATCCAGACCTAATAATTTATCATAAGATTCAGGTGAAAACCCTTCCATTGGGCACGCATCAATATCTTCAACAGCACACACCGTAAGCAAATTCCCCATGGCTAAATAAGCCTGCTTAACTGCCCAATTTTTAATACTTGCTTTAGGTTTTTCTTTAAAATCTTCAATTAGAAACTCTTTAAAAGGATTTAAAATTTCGTCTGGAGTATCTCGGGCTTTTTTTACTCTATGGAAATAAGACTCTATATATTTTGAATCAATTTTTGTTTCTACACAAAATACCAATACATGTGATGCTTGAGCAACTTGCTCTTGATTCATTGAAAGTTTAACTAAATTTGCTTGCAACGCTTTATCTTTTATAATTAAAAGTTTTACAGGCTGTAAACCATATGAAGTAGCGGTTAAATTAAAAGCTTCTTTTAATACCTCTAATTTTTCTGGTGTGACACTAACTGATTCATCAAATTTTTTGGTAGCATAACGCCATTTTAATTTATTGATAATATTCATCTTCAAAATTTAAATTCGTAACAAATATACATGCCTATTTTGATTGAACATGTTTGAAATAATAGATAAATGCAATACACATATAAAGAACTTATTATTAAAAAAACCATAATTTAATAGCCATTATAATAACCATAACTATTAGAAAAATCCGAACCATTTTATCTCCCTTTTTTACAGACCACCGACTAGAAATCCATGCACCAGCAATATTTCCTGTAGATAAAATTAAGCCGTATTTCCAATTAATTTTATTGTTTAAATAAAACATAACAATAGCTCCAATAGTATATATACATACAATAGTCACTTTTGTAGCATTAGCTTTAATTAAAGTCATTCTATTAACATAAGGTAAAAAAATTAACATTAAAAAACCTATACCTGCATTAATAAATCCGCCATAAATCCCTAAAAAGAAAAATACAATAATAGAAATCCACAAATACTTTCCAGTGGTTCTTTCTTTCAATTCTTGAAAGTTCATTTTTGGCTTGAATACAATTAACAAAACCACAGCAATCATAACAATTGCTAGAATTCTATTAAACGTTTCCCCTTTAATATCAACAGCTATTTTAGCTCCAATTAAAGATCCCAATAGTGCAGATATCCCACAATAAATACTAAATGGAAACGTTGAAACACCTTTCGATTTAAACCCTACTGCTCCTGTAAAAGTTTGCAAAAAAATAGCTATTCTATTGGTTCCGTTGGCAACCGATGGTGGTAATCCCATAAAAATTAATGCTGGAAGCGTTAATAAAGTACCTCCTCCTGCAATTGTGTTTACAAAACCTGCAACAAATCCTGCAACAACTAACAAAAGGACATTGTAATCAAAATCTAAAAAGATATCCATCATTTGAATTTATCAAGAACAAAAGTATAAATAAAAAGGACAATTATTCCTTAAGGAAGCAGCATTCATTTTACTTTACTTGTATTTACAAAATAATTTAAAAAACCTTTGACTGTATTAAAAAAGGATTCTATATTTGCAACCGCTAAAGGAGAATTGGCAGAGTGGTCGAATGCGGCAGTCTTGAAAACTGTTGAGGGTCACACCTCCGGGGGTTCGAATCCCTCATTCTCCGCTGAAACGATGTTTCAAAAGAAACATAAAATCTCAAAAACCCTTTAAACACTGAGTTTAAAGGGTTTTTCTTTTTTTAGCTATTTTCAAAAAGCACTTAAAAGCGCATAGTACAGTTACCCTATTGGTTACCCTATTGCATTTTAGGTTCGATTCCAAACTTAGGGTAACTACTTTTTAAGAATTCGCTGCGAATTCGCTGCTATCATTAGGCTATCAAAATGTTTTTAAATCTATTAGTACTAATTTAAAAACCAAAACAATGCTTAAAATCATCTATTTTATTAAATCTGAAAAAGCAAATTCAAACAATGAGTGCCCTATCTATGCTAAAATCTCATATCAAGGGAAAAGCATTACTATGAGCTCAGGTAAATACGTTACCAAAGACAGGTGGCATTTCACTAGAAACCTTAGAGGATCATTAAAGATTCAAAAGGAAAAGGTTATTAAAGCCTCATTAGACTCGTTGGCAATGTTATTTGAAACTAAATTCAATTTATTACTTAAAAACAATTCTACTATAAACCTTAACGAGATAAAAAGTGACATTCTTGGGAAAAACAAGATTAAAACTAAAAGCAAAATTGGTATTATTGAAGTTTTTGAAATTCATAATTTGGATTTTGAAAAGAAAGTAAAACATGGTGAACGCTCACCAGCTTCTTTACAAAAATACGATCGAGCCAAAGACTTAATTAAGCTATTCTTACTTAAAAAATATAAGATTGATAATATAGCTGTGGAAAAAATTACTGGTGCATTTATACATAATCTCGAATCCTTTTTAAAATATGAAAGCGAGTATAAAGGAAGGGTTGGGATAAAAAATAATTCGGTAGTGAAATATTTCAAAACTTTTAAGACAGTATGTAATTTCGGAATTAAGCTGGACTTAATTGTGAAAAACCCGTTTTCAAAATATGATGGAAAATTGCAAGTAAAGGACGCAGTATATTTAACACAAGAGGAGTTAGACAAAATTGAGGAAAAGGTCTTCAGAGTTGAAAGATTGGATAAAGTAAAAGATATATTTCTTTTTAGTTGTTACACTGGTTATGCTCCTATTGATGCACAGAGCTTAACGCCTGAAAACTTAATAAAAGGTAATGATGGCGATTTATGGATAATCACCGATAGAATTAAAACTGGTATTAGAGCTAATGTTCCCGTTTTACCAGCTACACATAGAATCATAGAAAAGTATAGAGGTAAACAAGAAACATTAATCCCTAAATTGTCTAATCAAAAAATGAACGCTTATCTTAAAGAAATAGCTGATTTGTGCGGCATAACTAAAAGGTTAACATATTATGTAGCAAGACATTCCTTTGCGACTACTGTAACCTTAGGTAATGGTATTAGATTAGAAAACGTATCGGCTATGATGGGACACTCAAATATCAAACAAACTCAGCATTACGCTAAAGTATTGGATTCAAACGTATTGAATGATATGCAAAAGCTTAAGTTTAAATATAAGTAGCATCATTTAACTAAGTGTTTTCTAAATAAAACTTATATTAGTGTACAAATTTTCACAATGAATTACGCATTTAAAACTGACATGGCTATTAATAACTTATTAAAGTTTAAGATAAGCTTTAGCACAGTTCACAAAAGCTATTTATTTAAAAACAAATGGGTTAATGAATATGATGAATCCTCATTTCTTGAACAAATAGACGACATTAAAAATCTATTACATATACAATTAAAGAACGGTTTAAAGCAAGATGAGTATCTCCAAAATCTTTTAGATCCAATTTGGAAACGAATTGAATGGCTTGATGAAAACAAAGCCTTTTCTCCTCTTTTTTTTGAATTCTACTCGAATAAAATAAATGAAAATAATAACACGATTGACAATTTTAGGCCAAACACCGAAATGTATCAAAAGTTTATTAATAATGATATAAACGTAAGTTCTAGTGATTCTGATTCATTCAATTATATCAGGTTCCATTCTAAAAGTATGAACCATTTCAAGAACATCATCGATTTTGAAAAAGGACTCTTACTCAATGTAATTGAACTATACAGAAATGCTTTAAATTATCTTTACGATTA
>JAADHG010000129.1 GCA_013151975.1 Chlorobiota bacterium
TAATTTTATTTTAAAAGGCTAGTATTTACAATAGCAGTTTTAATATCTAGATTGTCATCCCCAACATGTGTCCATGAGAGATAAGCAAGATTATCTTTGATAACCATTCTTGGGAAACCGCTAGAGCGACTCTCTGAAGCTTCAGTTAAAGTAATAATATCGCTTAATGTGCCATTTTGGTGTACGCGTTGTAACTGAATTACGGTATTGTCATTAACAGTATCCATCCAGCTTACAAGGGCAGAACCGTCTTCTAGCAATTCAATATCTACACGACCTAATGGATCTACATCACCAATAAGTATTGGAGTCTCAAATGTTTCGCCATTATTATTAGAAAAAACTACTTTTACTTTTGGAGTTTCATTAGCCATAGTAAACCACGCAATTGCTGCTACATCCTTACGAGTACTAATAGCAGCACCATTTACAGGGCATCCTGCAATATTCCAATTGTCGTTAAATATTGGTTTAGGCTCCGTCCATTTATGGTTTACTTGTCTTACATAATAGATATCACGAATCTCATCTTGAGATCGGTTTCTGTAAATAACAATAGGACCGTTGTTAGTCATGGCAGCATCTGTCTGACAGCAATCACAAACACGTGGGTCTAATAAATCTTCTTCCAAAAGCTCTCCGTTCTTACTAATAAGAGCACTTCTTAGTGTCATTTCTCTAACTATGGTTGAATCTTTTTCGGCATATGCTGATTGTCTTCCGTCTAACCATACAGAAAGAAAGTTACCATCCTTAGTTCCAACTTTACTTACGAAGCCATGTTCTGCTTGTGTTTTATCTGTATGAGGTACAAAAGCATTATCCCAAGTATTGCCATTATCGTTAGAAATCGTCATCTTAACGTCGTAATTGTAAGACTGACTTCCTCCGCTCTTTTCTAAATAGTGAGTTGCTAACCCATTTTCTCCAAAAGAAGTTAAATTAGGGAAATCTGCCCAATTTACAAACCAGTCATTACCGGAAGCAATAGGCTTTGGGGCTGACCACATATTATTTTTGTTTAGTGTAGCAAACAGGAGTTTACTATTCTTTTCTTTATCAGTTTCAATCCAACTTAAATATATGGTACCATCTTTTGCTTTGTGTAAACTAGATTCTGAACCATTAGCACCTGTAGGTGCTTCAAGATAGGTTATGGTTTCCACAGGTTCAGATTTACAAGAATGTAAGCTTACAATAGTAAAGCTTAAGAATAGTATTTGTAATAAGCGTTGTGTCATAGTTTTAATATTTGGCAGCTTTTCCTTTAGCTGAGGTGTTTTTAATAAATGTTCTTAAATCGTCGTTGGCCTTGATTAAATCTTCATTTCGTAGATACATCATGTGACCACTTCTGTAGCCTTTAAAATAGAAACGATCTTTCATTTTACCGCTCGGATCTATTTGCCATTGTGTATATTTTGCATTAAAGTATGTAGTTGCTCCATCATAATATCCCGATTGATTCAACACTTTTAAATACGGATTTTCAGCCATTGCTTGACGTAAATTGTCTCTTGTATTATCATTTTCATTATTCCAAGGACGCACAGGACCAAACATATTGTACTTTACATCTGTTACAAACTTTAGTTCTTTTTTAATGTAATGATTAATTGCAGGAGTGAATGAATGCAACCAAGATGTGAGTTCTGGGCTATAATCAGGACGTATTCCAGCCTCCATTTTATCAATACCTAAATATCGTGAATCTAGTCTTCCAATAGTTTGACCTGTTTTGTCGCGTAATAATTCTTTCCAGAAAAACCGGTTAGGAACTACTAAATTGTGTTGTAAAATAGATTTTTTACTCAAGCCTGAATAGTAAGCCATTTTTTCAGCAACGCTTTGTCTTTCTGCATCCGAAATAAATCCACCTTTAGCCAAAGCAGGTATTAAGGTATTGATAGCATAATCTTCCGCCTCTGGTAAAATCTCTAATAAATCTTTACTTTGTAAAGTATTAGGTAGCATTTTATGATACCAAGCTGCAGCAGTAAAATAAGGTAAATTTAATGCAGAAGAAACAGGCCCTCCATTTCTCAATACTTTATAATCGGCAGGGGAAACCATAATCACACCATTTAAATACATCCATTGGCTATTTTGTAATTCTAATGACAATCCCATGACACGAGTACCACCATAACTTTCGCCAATAATATATTTTGGTGATTCCCAACGATTATTTCTAGTTACAAAAGTGCTTACCCATTCAGCTAGATATTCAATATCTGCATTAATGCCAAAAAAATGTTCTCTATCTGGCATTCCTCCTTCAATATCTGGAATCATTCTTGAATAACCTGTATTTACAGGATTTACAAAAACAATATCTGCTACATCAATAATAGAGTTTGGATTATTTTTAAAACCATAAGGTTGTACAGGATACCCTTCATCATCAATATTAAGAATACGTGGCCCTGTATAGGCAACATGCATCCATACTGAAGCTGATCCAGGCCCTCCGTTAAAAGAAAATACAAGTGGTCTATTTGCACTATCTTTAATGTTATTACGTTTATAATAAGTGTAAAACAAAGTTGCAATGGCGTACCCATCATCATCCCAAACAGGTTGCATTCCAGTAGTTGCTGTATATGAAAAGTTTTGCCCTTTTACAGTTGTATTATGGGTAGTAATAACCATCGTATCAATTGGGATGGTTCTACTTTGCCCGTAAGATGTTAGTACTCCTAAAAAAAACAGAAGCGTAAATAATTTTTTCATTGTAATTAGTTTAGTTGGTTTAGAATGTTACGAAAATACTATTTTGTGTGTAACAGAAGTATAAATTAACATTTATTAACACCAAATTAAAACCCTTCAAAGACCCCCAATCCGAATAGTGCAAAATCATATTTTACGGGGTCTAGAGCATCTAATTTTCTTAAACTGTTGTCTAGTTCCGAAAGTGCTTTGGCATCGTTTTGTTTCCTTTTTAATAATCCTAATTTTCTTGCTACATTGCCTGAGTGTACATCTAACGGGCAAGAGAGTTGAGCGGGAGAGAGGCTTTGCCAAACACCAAAGTCAACACCAGTATTATCATCTCTAATAAGCCATCTCAACATCATATTAATACGTTTCGCTGCCGAGTTTTTTAAAGGGTCACTAATATGTTTTTGAGTTCTTGGTAAATAATCAACTTCAAAAAATGCCTTTTTTAAATGATGAATAGCATGTTGTAACGAATCTTTTTCAGCATATTTTAAGAACACAGCTTCTAAGCCGTCATGATTACTATAAATATGTCTTAGGCTTTTTATAAATTGCATAAAATCATAACCGTTAAATGTACGATGTACAAAAGGAAGTAGTTGTTTTAAATCAGACTCTCGATGCTGCATTACAAAATCGTAAGGCGCATTATCAAGTAACTGCATCATATGTTTGGCATTTTTAATAATGCTTTTCCGGTTTCCCCAAGCAATTGTTGCTGTTAAGAATGCTGCAATCTCAATATCTTCTTTTTCTGAGAACTTGTGAGGTACTTGTATAGGGTCACTTTCAATAAAGGTTGGGCTATTGTATTGCTTTACTTTAGTGTCAAGAAAATCTTTGAGGTCTACGGTGTTTAAAAAGTTAGCCACGAATACATTAATATTTAATTACAGTTGTTGCGATTAAATATATAGAAATTATTGATATGTTTCGAACATGTTAAGTAATTGATCTATTGACAATTTTAAATAAAAAAACTACCTTCGCTCTTGCCAACCTCAGGTTGATATCGGAAGATATAGTTTATTAAAATAGAACTATAATATCTTATCCATTGTAGCACATATAAAAAAATTCAGATGATTAAAGAAATAAAAACTGATTATTGCATTCTTGGAGGAGGAATTGCAGGGATTTTATTGGCAAATAAATTAGCAGCATCTGGAAAATCAATAGTAATATTAGATCAAGGACCTCGGTTTTCTGATAAAGACCGTGCTGAAATGCTACGTAAAAGCAAAGAAGACCTCAATGATTTAGCAGACTATAACGATAATAGTGATTCTGCAGTTGTTACTCCGCTCAGTTCTGCAAATTCAGGAGAACAGGTTGTTGAGTGGGTAAATTACAGGTTGTTCGGTATTGGAGGTACAGCACTTCATTTTGAAGGTATAATGATGCGACCTCTTATTGAAGATATGCGAGTTAAAACACTCTATGGCTTTGGTCGTGATTGGCCAATAACCTATGCTGAGTTAGAACCGTGGTTGCTCTTGGCAGAACAGGAAATAGGAGTTTCAGGAAATCAGGACAATCCTTATGCCTCATCAAGATCAGGCTCATTTCCAATGCCTGCACATGAATTCTCTTATTTTGATAGTCAGATTTTTGCTCCTGCATTAAAAAAATTAGGGATTACTGCACATTCTTGTCCTCGTGCAGTTAATTCTATTCCTTATCGTGGTCGTTCAGCTTGTCAAGCTTGTCGTGCATGTAAATTTTGTCCATCTGGTGCTCGATACTCACCAGACCGAGTGCATGTTCCAATTCTTGATACATATTCAAATGTTTCAATTTTGGAAAATATTAGTGTTCGTAAATTGGAGACAAACGTAAAAGGAAATAAAATAATAGCAGCTCATGCCATACATGTCCTCGATAAATCAGAAGTAATTATTCGTGCCCAAAACTTTATTGTAGCAACGGGTGGAGTAGAAACTCCAAGGATGTTATTATTATCTGCTGATAATAAAGGACATAAAGATGGCCTTGGAAATATGGGTGGGCAACTCGGTCTTGGGTTTAGTGATCATGATTCACCTTATATCACGTTAGATGTTGGAAAGCCTGTTGGTAGTCGGTTAGGTTTTGAAACTATGATTTCAGAACATTTTCGTACTCAAATCAATAGAAGAGAACAACCTAGCTTTATGATGCTTGGCTCACCGGCTATGGATTGGTTTCCTATAGGAAATGAAGCTACGCAATGGTCAACACATGACACTAATTTTTCTCTTGAAAATCTCCGTAAAGGGATACCACAGATAGCTACTATTACAGCATTTACAGAAATAGAAGGCAAAGGGATACTGGAACTTGATAAAGACAAATACGATGCTTTTGGCGACCCAATTGCAAAAATCACCATGAAATTAACAGATTGGGATCGAAGAGGTTCTGGTAAGTTAGGAGAATTAGCACCTAAAATTGCAGAAGCAATGGGTGCAAAAAATGTTTCAAAAGTTACTCCACCAGGATACGGTCTAGGCTATCATCCTTCTGGAGCTACTGCTATGGCAAAAAATCCAGATGAAGGTGTTTGTGATAAAGATTTAAAGGTATTTGGGTTAGACAACCTTCACCTGATTAGCAATTCTGTATTTTCACATATGGGCTCTAATCCGCCCACCTTAACAATAGTTGCTTTAGCTTTAAGATTAGCAGCACATCTTGAAGAAACAAAATAATACAATTATGGAAGACTTAGGAAGGCGAAAATTTGTAATTCAAAGTTCTAAATTACTTG
>JAADHG010000012.1 GCA_013151975.1 Chlorobiota bacterium
AATGCCGAAGACCCTTTATTCATTCTCTATACATCAGGTTCAACAGGACAACCCAAAGGAATGGTACACACCATAGCTGGCTATATGGTTTTTACCGCTTACACTTTTAAAAATGTATTTCAATACAGAGAAAATGATGTGTATTGGTGTACCGCAGATATTGGCTGGATTACAGGTCATAGTTATATTGTGTATGGTCCTTTAGCCAATGGCGCTACAACTGTCATGTTTGAAGGTGTTCCAAGTTATCCAGATTATGGACGTTTTTGGGAGATAGTTCAAAAGCATAAGATTACTCAATTTTATACAGCACCAACAGCTATTCGTGCATTAGCAAAGGAAGGCATTAAAAACGTAGAACCATATGATTTATCCTCACTAAAAGTTTTAGGAACTGTTGGAGAACCTATTAACGAAGAAGCGTGGCATTGGTATAATGATAATATTGGAAAAAAGAATAGCCCAATAGTTGATACTTGGTGGCAAACCGAAACAGGAGGTATTATGATTACTCCAATTCCGTTTGCAACACCAACAAAGCCAACCTATGCAACCTTGCCATTTATTGGTGTGCAACCAGCACTAATGGACGAAAATGGTAACGAAATAAGAGGTAATCAGGTGGATGGTCGTTTGTGTATTAAATTTCCTTGGCCTTCTATGGCGCGAACCATTTGGGGAAATCACCAGCGTTATAAAGACACCTATTTTTCGGCATATGATAATATGTATTTTACAGGAGATGGTGCTTTACGTGACGAAGTAGGGTATTACCGTATTACAGGACGCGTGGACGATGTAATTATTGTATCTGGGCACAACCTTGGAACCGCTCCAATTGAAGATGCTATTAATGAGCATCCAGCTGTATCTGAGTCTGCAATTGTAGGGTTTCCACACGATGTTAAAGGCAATGCATTGTATGGTTACGTCATCTTAAAAGACACTGGCGAATCGAGAAACCAAGATAATTTACGTAAAGAAATAAATCAAATTATAACTGAGCATATCGGTCCTATTGCCAAGTTGGATAAAATTCAGTTTACAATTGGTTTGCCTAAAACACGTTCCGGAAAAATTATGCGTCGTATTTTGCGAAAAATTGCGCATAAAGATACCAGTAATATAGGAGATACAAGTACTTTGTTAAATCCTGAGGTGGTGCAAAGTATTATGGATAATGCACTCTAAAGCAAAATCAATTTGAGAAATAAATATCTGCTTTTAATCAGATATTTTTAATTATCTGCTTTTAATCAGATATTTTTGATTATCTGTTAAAAAAGCGATATATTTGAGAGAAGGAATATAATTTATGATAAGTATAATTACAGGAGATGTTATTAACTCAAGAAAAAGTAAACCAAAGTTATGGTTAAAAGTTCTTAAAGCCACTTTGAATAAATATGGTAAAGAACCTAGACAATGGGAAATTTTTAGAGGAGATAGCTTTCAATTAGAAACCAAACCAGAACAGGCACTAGAAGCTGCAATTTTAATTAAGGCAACCTTAAAACAGTTTAAAGAAATAGATGTAAGGCTAGCTATAGGTATTGGAGATAAAACATATGCATCAAAAAGACTAACAGAATCAAATGGTAGTGCGTTTGTTAATTCTGGCGAATGTTTTGAACAGTTAAAAAAAACTACACTTGCTATTAAATCTCCTTTTGAAAGTTTTGACACAAAAATGAATATCATGTTTGAGTTGGCATTACTTACAATGGATAGCTGGACTCCAACATCTTCTACAATAATAAAAGCATCGTTAGAGAATGCTATATTAAATCAAAAACAAATAGCCGAATTACTTGGTAAATCGCAAAGTAATATTAGTGAGGGGCTTAAACGTGGTGGATTTGAGGAAGTTTTAAAATTATTAAACTATTATAAAGCTCAAATCAAAATTTTATGTTAGCACTTTTTATAAAATTAATATTGGCTCATATTATTGGTGATTTCTTATTGCAACCTGCCAAATGGGTAGCACATAAAGAAGCTAACAAGCATAAATCAAAGTTTTTGTATTGGCACATACTGATACACTTAGTAACTTTAGTTTTAGTGCTGCAAGCAAATCCTGAATATTGGTTAGGAATACTTATAATTATTGCATCACACTTTTGTATTGATATTATTAAATTGCATCTTAAAAGTATTATAAACACAAGACTGTTATTTAGTTTAGATCAACTTGCACACCTTATTATTATTGCATTTGTTGTTAATATTTACGAAACATATCAATTTGATATTAACATTATTTATTCAACCAAATGGCTGCTGTTTATAACCTATTTTTTGTGTGTAACTGTAGTTTCTTCAGTAGTGATGAAAACCATAATTTCAAAATGGAGCTTAGAAGAATATACTAATGAAGAATCTCTAGAAAATGCAGGAGCTTATATTGGAATACTTGAACGACTTTTTGTTTTTACATTTATAATTATAGGATATTGGGAAGGTATAGGGTTTTTATTAGCTGCTAAATCTGTATTTAGATTTGGTGACCTCTCTAAAGCAAAAGGCAGAAAGCTTACAGAGTATATTCTTATTGGGACTTTAATAAGTTTTGGTTTGGCAATACTTTTAGGTATAAGTTATCAATATATGTTGACACTAATTGAAAACCCATTATAATATTTAAGTATTTTCAATGTGTTAGGATTAATTGTATTTGATGATAGTAAAATATAAAACAGTATAACAAGTTAAGAATTTATATTTATGGATATTAGATTAGCAGTATTAATTGACGGAGATAATATTCCTTCAGCCTACGTTAAAGAAATGATGGAAGAAATTGCCAAATATGGTAACCCTACCATAAAGCGCATTTATGGTGACTGGACAAAACCACATCTCTCAAAATGGAAAACGGTACTTTTAGAAAACGCCATTACACCAATACAACAATATGGCTATACCACAGGAAAAAATGCCACAGATTCTGCAATGATTATTGATGCTATGGATATTCTTTATTCTGAAAAAGTAGATGGCTTTTGTTTAGTTTCTAGCGATAGTGATTTTACACGTTTAGCAACACGACTTCGTGAAGCAGGCATGCAAGTATTTGGTATTGGTGAAAAGAAAACACCAAACCCATTTATTGTAGCTTGTGACAAGTTTATTTATATAGAAATTCTTAAATATCAAGCAAAGCAAAATGAATTAGAATCTACTGATGATGCAGTTTCAATAAAAGATAGCTTTGATAAAATTACACAAAAAGAGATTCGGCTTATATCTTCTACCATATCAGATTTGGCCGATGATGATGGTTGGGCTTTTCTTGGTGACGTTGGAAGTTTGCTACTAAAAAAGCAACCCAATTTTGATCCAAGAAACTACGGTTTTCAAAAATTAACGCCACTTATTAATTCGATTAATAAATTTGAGATAGAAAGTCGTGATAGTACAAAAGGACGATTTAAATTAATTTATGTAAAAATTAAAGAACAGAAAGCTAATACTAGAAAGAAATAATTTTCTCTAAAATTGACGATAAGTCATTATAATTCAAGCACTTTCTCTATACTCTAATATTACCAATTTGCTATTATGTCATACTACTACATTGTGGCACATTGATTGACAATTCTTTATAATCTATTTTAATGTACTTTTCTTTTCATTAATCAAAAAATTAATATGCAACATCTTAAAAACAGTCCTAAAGATAAAACCAAAAAGAAGCCTAAAGTAACCATGGCACAAGCATTTAAAACTATTATTTGGCCACGGCGTAATTTAGTATTTATTGGTTTAATTCTAATTGTATTAAGTAGATTGTCTAGTTTGGTACTGCCTTGGAAAATGAAGAAACTTATTGATGAGGTAATACCTAATAAAGATTATGACCAATTATACAGACTTTTGTTAATTGTTGCCATTGCTATAACAATTCAGTCCATTACATCTTTTTTATTAACACGTATTTTAAGTGTGCAGGCACAATTTCTAATTTCTGAGTTGAGAGCTCAGGTCCAAAGAAAGGTACTCTCTTTACCAATCAGTTTTTTCGATAACACAAAATCTGGTGCCTTGGTATCCCGTATCATGACTGATGTTGAAGGTGTACGCAACTTGATTGGCACTGGTTTGGTACAAATGGTTGGTGGCACACTAACAGCAATTTTATCATTAATAATGCTAATTAGTATTAGTCCATCCATGACATTATTTGTATTAGCTCCAGTAGCCATTTTTGGATTTATAGCACTTAAAGCATTTGGATACATCAGACCTATATTTAGGAAGCGTGGTGTAATTAATGCAGAAGTAACAGGTCGACTTACGGAGACCTTAGCAGGTGTACGAGTTATAAAGGCATTTAATGCTGAACCACAAGAAAATAAAGTTTTTGAAAAAGGTGTTGAACGATTATTTCAGAACGTAAAAAAGAGTCTAACAGCAACAGCAATAATGACCAGTTCTTCTGGGTTTCTTTTAGGAATGGCTACTACAGGTATTATGGGTATTGGTGGATATCAAATAATGACTGGAGAACTTTCAATGGGTGATTTTATTTCGTTTACATTATTTCTTGGTTTTATGATTGCTCCAATTGTGCAAATGGGAAATATTGGAAGCCAACTTACCGAAGCATTGGCAGGATTAGATAGAACGGAAGAGTTGATGAATAAAACTTCGGAGGAAGATGATGAACAAAGAACGACCGAGTTAGAAACCATAAAAGGGGATCTTATTTTTGATGATGTATCTTTTTCTTATGATGAAGGTAAAGAAGTGTTGCATAACGTAAGTTTTAAAGCACCATCAGGAACGGTCATTGCATTGGTAGGAAGTTCTGGTTCCGGAAAATCTACGATTGCAGGATTATCGGCGACGTTCTTAAACCCTAAATCGGGTAAAATTACTATCGATAATCAAGATTTATCAAAAGTTAAATTAAGTAGTTACAGACAACATTTAGGCGTTGTATTGCAAGATGAGTTTTTGTTTGAAGGCACCATTAGAGAAAATATAATGTTTCCGAGACCTAATGCCACAGAAGAACAGCTGCAAAATGCTGTTAAAGCAGCTTACGTAAACGAGTTTACAGATCGGTTTGATGATGGTTTAGATACTTTAATTGGTGAAAGAGGTGTTAAGCTATCTGGTGGGCAACGACAGCGAATTGCAATTGCTAGAGCAATTTTAGCGGATCCTAAAATTATTATTTTGGACGAAGCTACGTCTAATTTAGATACTGAGAGTGAAGGCTTAATACAAAAAAGTTTATCGGAATTAACTAAAAACCGGACAACCATTGTTATTGCGCATAGATTAAGCACCATAAAAAGAGCAGATCAAATTTTGGTGATTGAATCTGGTCGTATAGCTGAACGTGGGACTCATGACGAACTTATAGCGTCTGAAGGTAGATATTACGATTTATATACCTATCAATCTAAGATTTA
>JAADHG010000247.1 GCA_013151975.1 Chlorobiota bacterium
TTGTTTCCGCGTATTTAAATTTTAACAAAAAATAAAAACACTTACTAGCCAAAGTAAAAGTAGTTAATCCTTAATCCTTTACGCTTAAAAAATATGGAGTTAAAGAATTTAAAATATTAAAATACATCTGAACCTGATGGATTACTCGTATAATTTATTCATTTATAGTTGTTTACTCAAATAAAAATTATATCTTTGGCTTGCTATTAACCCAAATTGCGACCTAAATGTTATACAATTTTCCATCAAAAATTAACACACTACTTCTGATAGAACAGTCAAGTATTGTTACTATTCTAATAATTACTGTTTCCTTTTTCTTAATCTTATTGATTTTAGGTATTAGAAAGTCTTTTAAGCTTAAAGCTGAGAATGAGAAGCTAAGTAAAAAAAGATCTATACAATCAGACCAAGATAATAAAGAATATAAAGACTTTACTGAAGGTCATTTGTACGACAATTAAATGTAATTCAATATACATATAATAAAAAAACCTGCAATCGCAGGTTTTTTTATTATCTAATTAGCTTCTTATATTTTATACGCTTCGGCATTAAATCTCCACCAAGACGTTTCTTTTTATTTTCTTCATAATCGCTAAAACTCCCTTCAAAGAAATACACTTGAGAATCGCCTTCAAAAGCTAGAATGTGAGTACAAATCCTATCTAAAAACCATCTATCATGTGAGATTACAACAGCACACCCTGCAAAATTTTCTAAGCCTTCTTCTAATGCTCTTAAAGTATTAACATCAAGATCGTTAGTAGGTTCATCAAGAAGCAATACATTGCCTTCCTCTTTAAGTGTCATTGCCAAATGTAAACGGTTACGTTCTCCTCCGGATAACAAACTCACCGTCTTGTTTTGTTCACTTCCAGAAAAATTAAATCGACTTAAATATGCGCGTGAGTTTACTTGCTTACCTCCCATCATGACAAGTTCTTGTTCATCACTAAAGTTTTGCCATATGGTTTTGTTTGGATCAATATTAGAATGCTTTTGATCTACATAAGCTATCTTAGCAGTCTCCCCAACTTTAAATTCTCCTTTGTCAGGAGTCTCCTCTCCCATTATCATTTTAAAAATAGTGGTTTTACCTGCTCCATTGGGACCAATAACACCTACTATTCCTGCTTGAGGAAGATTAAAATTTAAATCGTCATAAAGCAATTTATCATCATAGCCTTTACTTACTCCAATGGCTTCAATTACATTGGTACCAAGTCTAGGTCCGTTAGGAATATATATTTCTAGTTTTTCATCCAGTTGCTTCTGGTCTTGACTCATTAATTTATCATAGTTCTTTAAACGCGCTTTCTGCTTTGCTTGCCTTCCTTTGGCACCTTGACGCACCCATTCTAACTCACGCTCTAAGGTTTTTTGACGCTTTGAAGCCGTTTTACTCTCCTGAGCCATCCGTTTAGATTTTTGGTCTAACCAAGATGAATAATTTCCTTTCCAAGGAATACCTTCTCCTCTATCCAATTCTAAAATCCAACCAGCAACGTTATCTAAAAAGTATCTATCATGCGTAACAGCAATCACTGTTCCTTTATATTGTGCTAGATGGTGCTCTAACCAATGTACAGACTCTGCGTCTAAATGGTTTGTAGGTTCATCTAGTAATAATACATCTGGCTCTTGTAATAATAAGCGACATAACGCTACACGGCGGCGTTCGCCTCCTGAAAGAATTCCTATTTTTTTATCACTATCTGGAGTACGTAAAGCATCCATTGCGATTTCTAATTTGGTATCTAACTCCCAAGCATTAGCGGCATCAATCTTGTCTTGAAGCTCTGCTTGCTTATCCATAAGTTTCTGCATCTTATCAGGGTTGGAATAGACTTCCTCCAAACCAAACATATCATTGATTTTGTTGTATTCATCAAGAATAGCAACTGTTTCAGAAACACCTTCTTTTACAATTTCTAAAACTGTTTTATTTTCGTCTAATTGTGGTTCTTGCTCTAAAAACCCCACTGTATAATCCTGAGAGAACACTACATCGCCTTGATAATTCTTATCAACGCCAGCTATAATTTTTAACAATGTAGATTTACCAGAACCGTTAAGACCAAGAATTCCAATTTTAGCTCCATAAAAAAAGCTTAAATAAATATTTTTTAAAACGGGTGTATTTGCACTTTTAAATGTTTTGGTTACACCAGCCATTGAGAAGATTACCTTCTTATCGTCACTCATTACACTCTTCCTTTTAATGCATTAAATACCCATGCTATCGCAAAAAAACCAATACCAACTGATGCAAAACCATAACCAGCAACATCATCATATCTAAATGCGCCGAGTGCTATTAATCCTAATCCTACTATTATCATTATTGTGGTAGCCCAAGCCAACACAGTATTTTTATTCATTGCCATGCTATTCTCTAGTTTTATAATTAAGGAAACACAAATATCGTAAATAATTGTTGAAAAACTTTATGGAACTATAAAGATTATGATACACTTGAGAAATGAACAGATTCCCGCTTTCGCGGGAATTAACTCACTGGAAGAAATCCCATTTTACCCTGTTGATAATCTCGCATAGCTTCCATAATTTCGGTTTGTGAATTCATAACATAAGGACCCCAACTTGCCACATGTTCTTTAAACGGTTTTCCCGATAAGAATAAAAGCTTACTCTTGGTGTTTCCTTTTATTGAAATGCCTTCTCCATCAGTATGAAATTCAACAAGTTGATTTTCATCTTGCTCAAGTACAGCTTTTCCATTGATGGTAACATTTCCATTTAACAAATAAATCAAACTTAAATGGTCTTGATTAACTTCAAGCTCATAAAAACCATCCGCATTTACATCAATCATGTAAGCATTAACCGAAGTTTGGGTAGATATCTTTCCAGTCTTTCCTTCAAGGTTACCGGCAATAACTTGAATATTAACTTTACCATCATTAGAAGCGACAACTTTAAAATCCTCATTTTTCACATGCTGATAGTTGGCAGGAATCATTTTCTTTTCGGCTGGTAAATTTAGCCAAAGTTGAATACCTTCGAGTGTTCCTCCACGTTTTACAAACGCTTTTGTAGGACCTTCAGCGTGAATTATTCCACGTCCAGCAGTTGTCCATTGCACATCTCCTGCTTTTACTACACTTTCATGTCCTAGAGAATCACGATGCAACTGCTCTCCCTGAATTAAAAATGTTACAGGCTCAAACCCTCTGTGAGGATGTGGTCCTAAATCGAATGGGTTATTCTCTTCGTCAATTGTGTATGGTCCATAATGATGTAATAGTACAAAAGGGTCTATCATCTCTATGCTTTGAGTTGGTATAGGTTGACGTAACCTAACTGGTCCCATATTAACAAAATCGCTTCGTCCTACTGTTTTAATTGTATTTAATTTCATTTTCATGCTCGCGAAAGCGAGTATCTTTTTAATTATACGATATTAATTTTAATAATTTGTTTTTCTAGAATCTTTGTAAAATTCCAATTTACATGGGAATGACAACAAGTTGTCATCTTATTTTATCTAGCAAATCACTTAATTGATTTGCTTCTTTCTCGGTTAAGTTTTCGAGATAATCTTCTTTCATATCCTTGTCAATTTTTTTTAATAAACTCAGCCCTTTGTTGGTGATTTGAATATGAACTACACGTCTATCATCAGGGCATGCAATACGTTCAATAAGATCTTTATCACAGAGTTTATCCATTAAGCGTGTTGCATTTGGTGCACGCTCTAGCATTCGTTCTTTAATGGTTTGCACTTTTAATGGTTTGCCTGCTCCACGCAGTATTCTTAAAATATTAAATTGTTGTGGCGAAATACCAAAGGGTTTAAAAAAAGTATTTTGCTGACTACTAATCCAATTTGCTGAATAAATTAAATTTAGTAATGCTTTTACCTTAACATTTGGGAATTTTGAATTAATATCTTTTGAAATATCTCCCATGAAAACTACTTTTTTTATTCAATATTATTTTCAATTCTTCTATCAGGTACTACCCACATAATGGCTACAAAAACATAACAGATTATAGCTAACCAAGGGTTAATAAAACTTAGCAATAATCCAATAAGATATATTACTATAGACAATTTTCCTTTATAATCTTTACCTACTGCTTTTCGTAAAGTAAAATCTTTATCGTGATGCCTAATAATTGTACTCTGCAAAATAAAAAAAGCAATGCCACTCATTAGCAAAATAAAACCATATAAACTTATAGGCACTGCTTCTAAGCCATGCTCTCCCATCCATGATGTAGCAAAAGGGATAAGAGATAACCAAAATAATAAGTGCAAATTTGCCCAAAGTATTTTTCCATTAACCTTTTCGGTAATCATAAATAAGTGGTGGTGATTATTCCAATAAATCCCTAAATAAATAAAACTTAAAAGATAACTTACAAAAGAAGGAACAATTGGTATTAAAGCTTCAAAGGTAACTTCTTCAGGTACTTTAAATTCTAATACCATAATTGTAATTATTATGGCAAGTACACCATCACTAAAAGCTTCAAGCCTGTTTGTTTTCATTTTTAACTATCCTTTAAATTCAGCCTTTTTATGTGCACCATCACAATACGGTTTGTTTTGTGAAACACCACATCTACAAAATGCCGTTGTTTTTTCCTTTATTTCTTTCTCTCCGTTTGAGTTTGTTACCTCCATAGTTCCATGAACCAATAATGGACCATTCTCTAAGACATCTATTTTTGTTTTTGTTTCCATTTTTATACTTTTTTCAACGTTATTTAATTTATAAGACAATGCTCCTGACGGACAAGCATCAATTTGAGATTTCAATGCATCAGTTGTAGCATTTTCAATTGTAATCCAAGGTTTTGCATTCGGGTTATAAACGTTTGGCAATTGCTTTATACACTCTGCTGCATGGATACAGGACTTTGGTTTCCAAATAACAGTTAACTCTCCATTTGAATATTCTTTAATTATTTCTCCACTAATGCTCATAATAGTATGGTTTAAATTGCTAGTTCCAGTTTCTTAACGGCCATAGCTAGTTCATTATTCAAATGTGAATCAACTATTCTATTTTCTGAAAAATTTTGACCAAATGAAGGTAGTGAAAAATCAGCAATTATATTTCCACCCATATGAGGGAAACGTCCTTTTGCAATCTCTAAAACTGTTGCTCCTCCTCTTCCTCCTGGAGAAGTCGCCATTAATAACATTGGCTTATTACTCCAAAGCTTGCCATCAATACGAGACATCCAATCAAATAAATTTTTAAAAACTGATGAATACGCTCCGTTATGCTCTGCCAACGATATTATTAAACCATCTGAAGACTTTATCTCGTCCAAAAACTTTTGAGCATTTTCTGGTATACCATGTTCTGTTTCATAATCAATTCCATAAAGTGGTAATTCAAAAT
>JAADHG010000026.1 GCA_013151975.1 Chlorobiota bacterium
AATTGGACCACCTATACTTACACCAAACTGAGCTTGTTCTAATTTTGCTGTAGGTAATTTATCTCCTTTTATTTTTCTCCCTGTCATATCTTCATTTCTAAAGAATCCATATACAGTTCCCTTAAACTCGTTAGTACCACTTTTTGTAACAGCATTAACAGAGGCTCCTGTAAAACCAGATTGTGTAACATCGTAAGGTGCGGTAGTTACTTGTATTTGCTCAATAGCATCAATAGAAACTGGTTGTGCATTAGTTTGACCACCTGGAGTTGCTGCATCCAAACCAAATGGGTTATTAAAAATAGCACCATCTAAGGAGAAGTTATTAAACTGGTCATTTCTACCTCCAAAAGAACCATTACTCGCAGTTGGCTCTAATCTTGTAAAATCAGATTGAGATCTAGAAATAGTTGGTAAACGCGTTAATTCTCTACGACCAATACTGGTTTCTGCTCCTGTACGGTCACTGCCAAACGTGCCAGTACCTCCAGTGCCTTGAATAACTATTGCATCAAGTTGCTGGTTGTCAGCAATCATTTGCGTATCAAAATTTTGTGTTTTACCTAATGTTAAAAACACATTAGTGTAGGTTTGCTCTTTATAGCCAACATAACTAACAGTTATGGTATATGGACCACCTACTCTTAGGTTAAGCAAATTATACCTTCCATCAAAGTTAGTTGCAGCACCATACTTAGTACCTGTAGGTGTGTGAATAGCTACAACATTCGCTCCAGGTAATGGTTGCGAATTCTCATCTAAAATTAATCCTTTAATATTAGAGGTAGTTACTTGCCCAAAAGCAATAATACCTACAAATAGAAACAGAATAGAAAAAATAGTTTTTTTCATTGAATCATTATTTAATTAATACTTTTTTGATATAGTTTGGCAAATTTAATACAAAAAAACCGCTCAATGAGCGGTTTATTCTAAAATTTTAAAGATTTACTAGCAAAAAGCTAATAAATAATTACTTAGCCTGAGGTACAACTTCAAAAGCCAAATCCACAGATACTTCTCTGTGCAATCTAACTACTGCATTGTATTTACCTAAACGCTTAACGCTTCCTCCAATTACATTGATAAACTTTTTATCAATACTGTGTCCTGCCTTTTCTAAAGCATCGGCTACATTAATGTTATTTACTGATCCAAATAATTTATCACCAGTACCTACTTTAGCAGCAATTTTAATTTCTAAAGCTTTTACTGCTTCAGCAATTTTATTTGCATCATCTACAATTTTTTGTTCTTTAAAAGCACGTTGCTTTAAATTTTCAGCTAATACTTTTTTTGCTGAACTTGTAGCTAAAATAGCTTCTCCTTGCGGAATTAAATAATTTCTACCATAACCGTTCTTAACTGTTACAATATCGTCTTTAAATCCTAATCCTTCAACGTCTTGTCTTAATATAAGTTCCATAGTTATAATAGTTTTATTTCAATAAATCTGCTACATAAGGCATCAAAGCCAAGTGACGCGCTCTTTTTACAGCAACGGCTACCTTTCTTTGGTATTTCAATGAAGTACCTGTAAGGCGTCTTGGCAAGATTTTACCTTGTTCGTTTATAAATCGCATTAAAAAATCTGGGTCTTTATAATCAACATATTTGATTCCAGACTTTTTAAACATACAATACTTCTTTTTCTTGGTAGTATCTATGTTAAGCGGAGTTAAATATCTAATTTCTCCGTCTTTCTTTCCTTTGGCTTGTTGTTCTATATTAGACATAATTACGCTTTTTCTTTAAGTTTAACTCTTCTTCTTTCGGCCCAAGACACAGCATGCTTGTCTAGTTTTACAGTTAGATAACGCATAAAACGCTCATCACGTTTAAATTCCACTTCCAATGGGTTAATAACTTCACCAGCAACGGTGTACTCAAATAAGTGATAAAATCCACTTTTTTTGTTCTGAATTGGATACGCTAATTTTTTTAGCCCCCAATCTTCTTTTGATACCATCTTAGCTCCTTTAGAAACAAGAAAATCTTCGTATTTCTTTACTGTTTCCTTTATCTGAGTGTCAGATAAAACGGGATTCAAGATGAAAACAGTTTCGTAATGATTCATATTATAAATTTTTATTTATTTAAAATGGCTGCAAAAATAGGTATTTATAATGGTTTAGGCAACATTTTAAAAGCTATTTTATTGAAATAATTGTAATGTTAAAATTGTGTTAAATAAAACACTTTATCGATGTTTTTTGGTTTTTAACCGAATTTTTTGTACTATTGTCGATATCTTAACCTAAAACAAGAAATGTTATGACTTTAAACTGTGTTGTTGTAGATGACTCCGCAATCCAACGCTTATCTATTGTCAAGTTGGTAGAGAACCACCCTTCTCTTAACTTGATTGCAGAGTATAGTAGCGCCTTAGAGACCAAAAATGGACTTAATACTCACAAAGTAGATATTATCTTTTTAGATATCGAAATGCCTGTTTTAAATGGTTTTGAATTACTAGATGTACTAAATAATAAACCCCAAATTATTTTTGTAACTGGTAAGACAGAATATGCATTTAAAGCCTTTAATTACGATGCTACAGATTATTTACAGAAGCCCATTACTAGAGAGCGCTTCAATACTGCCGTAGATAAAGCTTTAGAGCAGCATAAATTAACGCTGGACTTTAAAGAAACGGATGGAGAACACATCTTTGTAAAGAGTAATCTTAAAAAACGTAAAGTTTATATTAAAGATATTAAATGGATTGAAGCTCTTGGTGACTATGTAAAATTAGTTACTGAAGAAAATAGCTTAGTCGTTTTATCTACTATGAAAGCTTTCGAAGAAGAGTTACCTGATGGTAAGTTTTTAAGAA
The DNA here is from genome assembly GCA_013151975.1 of Chlorobiota bacterium. Taxonomy (GTDB): domain Bacteria; phylum Bacteroidota; class Bacteroidia; order Flavobacteriales; family Flavobacteriaceae; genus JAADHG01. The sequence goes on from JAADHG010000026.1 coordinate 2,837, forward strand.
TTCACAAATCTTATATTGTGAATTTGGATAAAATTGACCGATTCAATAGTAAAAATGTTGAAGTTGGTGCTTACGAAATACCTTTAAGTAGAAATAAAAAGACGCAATTAGTAGATGCTTTAAATAATATTTAATGAAGTAGAAATACTATTGATGAGATTCCGCTTTTCTGCGGAATTAGTTCAACTTACAATTTTCAGTTTGTCATATTGACTTCCTGTAAATTGAGTTTCACTAATAATTATCGACATTTAAAATTACTTTAATTGGACGGAAATCTTTTATACTTAAGAAGCTATTTCTTGCTTTAAGAATAGCTTCTTTTGTTTTTTCTAAAGATTGATTTTTAGGAATCTTTATCAAAATATTTTTATGATACTGGTTTCTTATTCGTGATACTGGTGGAAATTCTGGCCCCAGAACATGTTGCGCAAATAATTGTCTCAACAATTTTGCAAGCCACTCTGCACCATCATTAACTTTGTTATAATCACGATGTTTTAAAGTGATTTTTATCAATCTGTATAGTGGTGGATATTTATAATTATACCGTTCATCTAATTGCTCATTGTACATGGATACATAATCGTTGTTTGAAACCTGTTGCAATATTTTGTGATACGGATTATAGGTCTGAATCAATACCTTTCCGCGTTCATCAGTCCGTCCTGCACGTCCTGCTACTTGCTGCATTAATTGATAACTACGCTCATGGGCTCTAAAATCAGGGAAATTCAGCATATTATCGGCATTCATAATACCTACAAGCTTTACATTTCTAAAATCAAGCCCCTTAGTAAGCATTTGTGTTCCTACTAAAATATCAATCTCATGCTGCTCAAATGCAGTAATAATTTTTTCATAACCATATTTTCCTCGTGTAGTGTCTAAATCCATTCTGGCAACTTTACTATCTGGAAATAACAATTTAACCTCCTCCTCCACTTGTTCTGTACCAAAGCCTTTACTGTCTAACTCTGTGCTTCCACAAGCCAAACAATTAATAAGCATTGCCATTTTATAACCGCAATAATGACAGCGTAATTGCTTTGTATATTGATGATAGGTTAAACTTACATCGCAATTTGGGCATTGTGGTGAATGCCCACAAGTATTGCACTCTACAATTGGTGAGAATCCACGACGATTTTGAAATAATATAATTTGAAAATTATTATCTAAAGCATCTGTTATTTCTTCAATTAGCCGATCGCTAAAATGCCCTTTCATTAACTTTCGCTTATACTTATCTTTAATATCAACCAATTCAATTTCTGGCATCAAGACATTATTGTAGCGCAAATTAAGCTCTGCAAAACCATATTTCTTCTCATTTATGGCGTTAAAATAACTTTCTATACTAGGTGTTGCAGAACCTAGTAGCGTTTTTGCACTAAACAAGTTTGCTAAAACTATGGCTGTATCTCGAGCATGATAGCGAGGTGCAGGATCAAATTGTTTGTAAGATTGCTCGTGCTCTTCATCTACAATAATTAATCCTAAATCAAAAAATGGCAATAATACTGATGAACGTGCTCCAAGAATAATTTGTGCTTTATCTGATTTTTGTAAAACCTTATTCCAAACCTCAACACGTTCATTTAAGGAATATTTTGAATGGTAAACAATTACTTTTTCGCCAAAATAATTTTGCAATCTACTAACCAATTGCGTGGTTAATGCTATCTCTGGAACTAAATATAAGACCTGTTTTTTTTGTTCTAAAACCGATTCCATGAGTTTAACATAGATTTCCGTTTTCCCTGAAGATGTAACACCATGTAATAATGTAACATTTTGGTTTTCAAAACTTTCATTAATTTTAATTAAAGTATCAATTTGATTACTATTTAAAGTTTTTAAAGCTTCGTTTTCTTCTCCGGAATATGAAACTCTATCGGTTTGAATGTGATAATCTTCAAAAATTTGTTTATCAATTAATACTTTAATTTGAGTAGATGTCGCTTTACTTTTTAAAACCAAATCAGAGACCTTTATAGGTTTTTTAGAAGTTGTAGCAAGTGAAAAATAGGTCATTACAATCTCTTTTTGCTTAGGTGCTCTACTTAAATTTTCTAATAAGTTTTGTAATCCAGCGTCTGAATTAAATTCCTTATTTAGCCTAACATATCTAACTAACTTTGGCTTATATTTTTCGTAAATCTCTTCTTCAACTTTAATAACTTCAGTTTCTAGCAACTGCTTTAAAACTGGCAGTACATTCTTTTTGTCAAGAATCTTAACAATATCATGAATATGTAATGTAGATTGGAACTGCAACGCTTCATACACCAAAAATGCATCATCTTTAAGCTGTAAATCATCAATTATTATATCATTATTTAGAGACACAATAGTTTCACTCTCCAATAAAAACGCACTAGGCAATGCTGCTCGTAATACATCACCAAGAGTACACATATAATATTTAGCAATCCAATGCCATAGCTTAATTTGGTACTCAGTTACTATTGGTGCTGTATCTAATATTTGATGAATAGATTTCGCCTCATAAACCTCTGGAGCATTTTGATGG
>JAADHG010000090.1:0-5370 GCA_013151975.1 Chlorobiota bacterium
ATATTGTTTTAATCTTTTACGCCTTGTGGAAAATGAACATAATTACCTTCATTTACCGAATATATTTTTCCGTTTTCTGAAAATTGCATATGAGGATGCGACAAATAAAATGTACCAATAGCTGGATTTAGTGTAAATCCATTTACACCATCGCCAGTTGTATATACCAGCATTGTAGATGTTCCATAAATAACATACCCTGCAGCTACTTGTTTATTTCCTTTTTGTAAAAAATCTTCTAAAGTCACAGGTGTTCCAATTGGTGTTACGCGTGTATAGATAGAAAAAATTGTGCCAACGGAAACATTAACATCAATATTTGATGAGCCATCCAAGGGGTCGATTAAAACAACATACTTGTTTTGGTTGTTTTCATCTTGACTATTAATGGTAATGAAATCTTCTTCTTCTTCACTAGCAATACCACAAACAATATTTCTATTGGTTAACGTTTGAATAAATTTATCATTAGCATAAACATCTAATTTCTGTTGGTCTTCACCTTGAATATTGGTGTCGCCTGCAGTACCTATAATATCGACTAAACCAGCTTTATTCACTTCATGATTTACAACTTTTGCAGCCAACCTAATCGAGTTAATTAATCGTGATAACTCTCCTGAAGTATATTTAAACGAGGTTTGATTTTCAATAATAAACTCGCCTAAAGTTTTGTTTTTTTGAGACATTTTTTGGTTGTGTGTTTAAGTATAACAAATATCGTATTTTTTAATCAACAATAACGTTTTCGTAAAAGATAAATTAGTATAATTAACCTACATTAAACTATCTTTGGCTTTATTTTAAAATTTATGAATTTCACAATTAGACCCGCAACTAAAGAAGACATGCCTCAGGCGTTAGAATTAATTAAAGAACTGGCAATTTTCGAAAAAGAAGAGAATGCTGTAGAAGTGACTGTTCAAGACCTACAAAATGATGGTTTTGGAGAGCAACCGGCTTTTACCTGTTTTGTAGCAGAACTAAATAATAAGGTTGAAGGCATCGCTTTGGTGTATAAGCGGTATTCCACTTGGAAAGGCCCTATTTTACATTTAGAAGACTTAGTTGTTAACCAAAGAATGAGAGGTCTAGGAATGGGTACTGCACTGTTAGACGAAGTGGTTAAATTTGCCCATAGTTTAGGTGCTAAACGTATTAATTGGGAAGTACTGGATTGGAATGAAAAAGCAATCAAACTGTATGAAAGAAAAGGAGCAAAAGTTTTAAGAGATTGGGACGTTGTACATTTAGATGAACAAGGAATTAAAAATTACATAGCAAATATAGAATAATGCACATTTTTAAATTTGGAGGTGCTTCAGTAAAAGATGCTGAAGGTGTAAAAAACTTGGTAAAAGTTTTAAAAACTGTTGGATATAGTGAAACTCTAGTGGTTGTTTCTGCTATGGGAAAAACTACAAATGCGCTAGAAGAGGTTATTTACAATTACTTTAATAATACAAAAGAATTGCAAAGTTCTATACAAGATGTAAAGAAATATCATAACGCCATTTTGTTAGATCTTTTTGATAATGAAAACCATCCGGTTTTTAATACTGTTTCCAACTTTTTCAATGATTTAACTGTTTTCTTCGAAAGAAATAAATCGCCAGATTACAACTTTGTTTATGATCAAGTTGTTGGATTTGGTGAGCTCGTTTCAACTTCTATTATTAGTACTTATTTAGAAACTGTAGGCATAAAAAATAATTGGCTTGACGTTCGTGAGTTTATAAAAACAGACAACTTTAATAGAAATGCAAAAGTAGATTGGGAAAAAACACAAGACATAATAACTAACAAAACAGAAAAAAATATTTTAAACATTACACAGGGATTTTTAGGAAGTGACGCAAACAACTTTACCACCACGCTTGGACGTGAAGGAAGTGATTATACAGCGGCTATTTTTGCTTACTGCTTAAATGCAGAAAGTGTTACGATTTGGAAAGATGTTCCTGGGGTTTTAAATGCAGATCCTAGATTTTTTGAAAATGCGAAATTACTAAATCAAATTTCTTATCGTGAAGCTATAGAATTAGCATTTTACGGAGCTTCCGTTATTCATCCTAAAACATTACAACCCTTACAGCGAAAGGAAATTCCTTTGTATGTTAAATCGTTTTTAAATCCTAAAGACACGGGAACTTGTGTTAGTAAAGGTGTTGATTTAGAACCTGAAACACCATGCTTTATTGTTAAAAAAAATCAAGTTTTAATCTCGTTATCTTCTTTAGACTTCTCATTTATAGTAGAAGAAAATATTAGTAAAATATTCAACTTATTACATTTATATAAAATGAAAGTTGACATGATACAAAACTCAGCAATTAGCTTTTCTGTCTGTGTAGATAATAATTACAATAATTTAGAAAAGTTACTACAACACTTAAAAGCAAAATTTAAAGTAACATATCACGAAAATGTATCTCTTTATACTATACGTCATTACGACGAAAAATCTATTCAAAATTTAGAACAAAATAAATCTGTTTTAATGAAACAATTATACTTAGATACCGTTCAAATAGTAACAAAATAAGGCGCTTCTTCTTATTTGTTTTTAAGTATATTTGTAGTTCGTTCAATTAAATAACTCATGTCATTAGTAACCGCAAAAGAAGTTTCAAAAGCTATAAAAGCAGACAAATATGGTTTTATAGGAACTTTTATTGGTTGGTTACTCATGAAACTTTTAAAGATTTCTACTATAAATAAAGTTTACAACAGAAACAAACATTTGAACGATCTTGAATTTTTAAACGCTATTTTGGAGGAGTTTCAAATTAATTTTGAAATTCCTGATGAAGATTTAAAACGATTACCAAAAACTGGGGCTTATATTACAATATCCAATCATCCACTTGGAGGCATTGATGGTATTTTGTTGTTAAAATTAATGCTTGAGCAACGCAGTGATTTTAAGATTATCGCAAATTTTTTGTTGCATCGCATAGAGCCCTTAAAACCATATATAATGCCTGTAAATCCTTTTGAAGACAGAAAAGATGTAAAATCAAGTATTACAGGATTTAAAAACTCTATTCTTCATTTAAGAGCGGGCAAACCTTTAGGTATTTTTCCTGCAGGTGAAGTTTCAACTTATAGAGATGGTAAATTAGTAATAGATAAACCATGGGAAGAAGCTGCAATGAAATTGGCTCAAAAAGCTGAAGTCCCAATAGTTCCCATTTATTTTCATGCTAAAAATAGTAAACTATTTTACAAATTATCACAAATAAGTGACACTTTTAGAACAGCTAAATTACCATCTGAAGTACTCACTCAAAAAAAGCGAATAATAAAAGTAAGGATTGGCAAATCTATTTCTGTAAAAGAACAGAAAGAGCATACAAATCTTTTAGAGTTTTCAGAATTTATTAGAAAAAAAACGTATATGTTATCTAATACTTTTGACGATAAATCCAAAATATTAAATAATATATCATCTACTTTAAAACTTCCAAAAATTCCTAAAAAGATAGTAACTCCCGTAAAAACGGCAGTTATGATCCAAGAAATTGAAGAGCTAAAAGAAGGCGATTATAGACTTTTAAAAAGTAAAAATTATGAAGTGTATTTGGCTCCTGCAATTAAACTCCCTAATATACTTCGTGAGATAGGACGATTACGAGAAATTACATTTAGAGAAGTGGGCGAAGGCACAAATGAAGCTATAGATTTGGATAAATTTGATACCTATTACCATCATATGTTTCTTTGGGATGATGAAAAGAAAGTAATTGCTGGAGCATATCGCATGGGATTAGGCTCTAAGATTTTTGAAAAGTATGGTATTGATGGCTTTTATCTACAAGATTTGTTTAGGTTTGAACCTGAACTTCATAAAATGATGAGCCAATCTATAGAATTAGGACGCGCCTTTATTATTGCGGCATATCAACAAAGGCCAATGCCTTTATTTTTACTCTGGAAAGGTATAGTGCACACAACATTGCGTTTCCCTGAACATAAATTTTTAATTGGTGGCGTAAGCATAAGCAATCAGTTTTCTAATTTTTCCAAATCGTTAATGATTGAGTTTATGAAGTCGCATTATTACGACCCATACATTGCACAATATGTACACCCTAAAAAAGAGTTTAAAGTAAAGCTGAAAGATGCCGATAAGGATTTTGTGTTTGATGCTACTGAAGCCGATTTAAATAAATTTGATAAAATTATTGACGAACTAGAACCAGGAAGCTTGCGTATGCCTGTATTACTTAAAAAGTATATTAAACAAAACGCACGATTGGTTGGCTTTAATGTAGACCCCTTGTTTAACAATGCCGTTGACGGCTTGATGTATATTAAAATTGCCGATTTACCAGAAAGCACAGTACGTCCAGTTATGGAAGAGTTTCAAGCCGAATTGGAACGTAAGTTTATGGAGAATCATGATAAGTAAATTTATATTCTCTTAAACAAAAACACTCCAATACTATTCAATATTTTTTTGCCATTAAATAGTATTGGTAAGTTCTTATTTTCAATCTTTAAAGATATCCCTCTAAAACCAAGCTTTTTTCCCTACTTGATAAGTATTGTAAAATTCTTCATCCGATTTTGTGAGGTAAATAATACCTTCAATTAGCCCTATTAATCCTGTTGCCCAAAGAATTAAAAATCCAACTCCTAGACAAGACGTAATAAAACCAATTACAGTTATACCCAGCAAAATTCCACCCTCCTTATTATATCCTAAAATAAATTTATGCACTCCAAAAGAACCAAATAAAATTCCTAAAATTCCAGCTAATACCTTTTTGTTATCTCCCGAAGCTTTATTAAACGTTTCTTTGGCTTCATTTGCAAATTCTTTAGCACTTTCTTTGGCATCTCCTAACATATCGTTAAGATCGTTACCTGAATTTTTTTCGTCAGACATAATAGTTTTAATTTTAGTTAGACTCTAAATGTAGTAAAAAAATGAATTACTTTATAAAAATGCACTGTCAATAGGTTCCCAAAGTTCAATCTTATTTCCCTCAGGGTCAAGAATCCATCCAAATTTACCATATTCATATTCTTCAACTTCACCAACAATAGTAACACCTTATTCTTTTAAAACCACTAATAATTCATGCAGCTTTTCTACTCTAAAGTTCATCATAAATTGTTTTTCACTCGGCTTAAAATAAGAAGTATCCTCTTTAAAAGGAGACCATTGTGTAGAACAATCATTACCAGCTTTATCCTTCCACCAAAATGTACACCCATAATCATCGACAGGTAATCCTAGATGTTTGCCATACCACTCTCTTATCTTATCTGGGTTTTTTGTTTTAAAGAAAAAGCCTCCTAACCCTGTTACTCTTTTCTTTATATTTCAAACTTTGCTTTATTGAGATTCTTCACTTACGC
>JAADHG010000090.1:5397-10269 GCA_013151975.1 Chlorobiota bacterium
AATCTTATTGCTTTTTAATATTAGTTTCATAAATATCTATCCATTCTTTTGTATTCATTTTGGCAGCTAGTTCTCCTACTAATTTATAGGGAATGTCATCCATTTTTTTAAACCGAATACAACTTTTTCCCATATCTAATTTGCGCTTACAATACTTAGGATACTCTGCAACAAACCAATCTAACAACTCCTTTTTTGCATAAACACCCATATGATATACGGCTATAAAGTTTTTTTGAGAAGCTAAATTCATAAAAGGAAGTGGTGTTTTCGGATCACAATGATAACCATCAGGATATACAGAATGTGGTACAACGTAACCCAACATTCCATAATTCATTACCTCTTCCATATCTTTTGAAAGATGCTTTAAAATTTCTTGTCTAAGTCTTGATATTGGTTCTTTTCTGTCTTCTGGGAGTTCTGAGATATATTGTTCAGGAGATGTTGCTTTAGATTGCATAACATTACAGGTAAAATTTTAATGTAAGTTACAAAAATTTCGCTTGTATTTTATTTACTATGGTTTGCGCTAATTTCTCCTTGCTCTCAACAGTCCACCCCGCTACATGTGGTGTTAACAATACATTATTTGCATTAATTAAATATTGAAAGGCTTGGGGTAAGCTCTCTACTCCACTCGAACTAGCAGTGCTTTTAAACATATCTTCAAAAGAGGCTTTTTCATACTCCAAAACATCTAATCCAGCACCTAATATTTTACCTGATTGTAACGCCATGACCAAATCTTTTGTTACCACACTTCTACCTCTGGCAGTATTTATAAACCAAAAGGACTTTTTAAATTGATTGATAAACTCCGTATTTATCATATTTATGGTTAATGGTGTTTCAGGTGTATGCAAACTCAATACATTAGCTCTGTCTTGCAATGTTTTTAGTGTTACTTGTTTACAATTATCATCACCTACATTGGCTTTAATATCATAACATAAAACTTCTACATTAAAACCTTTAAGTTTTTTTGCAAATGCCTTCCCCATATTGCCATAACCTATAATTCCTACCGTTTTTCCGTCCAGTTCTTCGCCTCGGTTATCTTCTCTGAGCCACTGCCCTGATCGTACTTCATTATCAGCTTTTTTAAACTTATTAAAAAGCGACAATAGCATACCTAAGGTATGCTCTCCAACGGCATTTCTATTACCTTCGGGAGCAGAAATTAAATACACGTCCTTTTGCTGCGCATAATCGCGATCTATGTTTTCTAGTCCTGCACCTACACGACCAATAAACTTTAAATTAATTGCTGCATCAAGAAATTGTTTATCAATTGTAAAACGGCTTCTAATAATAAGCCCATCATATTCGTGAATCTTTGATTCTACCTCTTCCTTTGAAGATGTATAATCTTTATGATTTGTAAAACCTAGATTATCAAGTTGATTGATAAGTAACGGATGATTAGTATCGAGATGAAGGATTTTCATGCTTACTTCCTGCGAAAGCAGGAATTTTATTGATTAAAACTCAAAGCTAAGAATTATGAGATGCTGAAACAAGTTCAGAATGACAAAAGTCAAATTTTTGGATATTTAGTTTGTGTACGTTCGTGCGTTACATTCCCTGTATGTGCTGTTGTTAATTTTTCAAACAAAAGCACATGAACTTCTTCGCCATTCTTTGTGGTCGGAATGTGTTCTATGCCTTTAGGTATAACTATAATTTCTCCTTCTTTTACCACTTCGGTTCGATCTCTAAATTGCATATACAATGTACCTTTTACCACTTGAAATAGTTCGTCTTCATCTTCATGACTATGCCATACAAATTCATCTTTAATTTTGGCCAAAAGCACTTGCATATTGTCCACAATTGCAATCTGATGCGGATGCCAGTTCTTTGAGAATTTTGAAAATTTTTCTTTAATATTGATTGTATTCATAATGTAAAAATACAAAAGGGATAGTACTTAAAAGCCTAAAATTAATTTAGCTATTAAAAAGTAGATTAAAATTCCAAATACATCATTACTCGTAGTTATAAAAGGACCTGTAGCTACTGCAGGATCAATACCTTTTTTCTCTAAAAATATTGGAATAAAAGTCCCTACTAAAGCTGCCATTATAATTACAGCTATTAGTGCAACTCCTATGGTTAAAGAGATTAAATAACTGGTTTCAAAGTAAAAATGACTGATTAGTAATACTATAAAAGCAATAGCAATACCATTAACGAGACCTAAAAAAGACTCTTTAAACAGACGCTTTAGTATTTCTCCTTTTATAGTATCATTAGCCAACCCTTGCACCACAATTGCTGAAGATTGCACACCAACATTCCCAGCGGTTGCTTGAATTAGCGGGATAAAAATCAAGAGTATTGAATACGTTTCAAAAACGCTACCAAACCCTTTAATAATACTTGCAGCACCTAGACCACCAAACATACCTATTAAAAGCCATGGTAAACGTGCTTTAGTAAGTTTCCATACGCTATCATCTGCTTCAACATCTTGTGTGATACCCGCAGCTAACTGATAATCTTTTTCGGCTTCTTCTTTAATAACATCTACAATATCATCAATGGTTATTCTTCCTAAAAGTTTTTGATTATCATCAACAACAGGAATGGCTTCCAAATCATATTTTTGCATCACTTTAGCAACATCTTCAGCAGCATCATTTACATGTACAAAATCTACTTTTGGTATATAAAAACTAGAAATGTGGGCTCTTGGATTGGCTACTAACAAGTCTTTTAGAGAAAGTCTCCCTATAAGTTTTTCGTTATCATCTACTACATATATGGAATGCACTCTGGTTACATTTTCGGCTTGAGCACGCATTTCTTTTACACACTGTGTAACAGTCCAATTTTCATTTACGCTCACCAATTCTTTTGCCATTAACCCACCAGCAGTATCTTCATCATAAGTTAATAGTTCCTGAATATCAGCTTTATGCTCTTCATCTTCAATATGAGCAATTACCGTTTCTTGACGTTCTTCGGGAAGTTCTCCAATAATGTCGGCTGCATCATCAGTATCTAACTCTTCAATTTCTTCAGCAATTTCTTTTGCCGATAAATTTTTAAGGATCTTTTCACGGTTGTCTTCATCAAGCTCTGTAAGAATATCTGATGTTTTTTCACTATCTAACAGCTTAATAATATAGGTTGCTTGTTCTAGATTTAGTTCGTCTAAAATTTCAGCAATATCGGCATAGTGGAACTCATTAAATAGTTCTAAGATTGTACTATCATCCCTAGAATCTATTAAATGTTCTACTTTTTCTATAAGTGCTTCACTTATTTGAAATTGGATATTTTCGTTGCTTTCTTCCACAAGTTTTAAGCATTTCAAAATTCCTTTCGACTGCGCTCAAGGTGACCATTTTGAAATTAATACTGTATTTAATTCCTAATTAGCGTCATTTTCAATTAAAGTGGTAAGATTTATAAACTCTTGAACACTTAATTGTTCCGGACGCTTGTCAAAGATAACATTTGCTCTTAAACTATCACTTAAATTGAATGTTTTTAAACTATTTCGAAGTGTTTTTCTACGTTGTTGAAACGCCGTTTTAACAACTTTAAAGAATAATTTATCGTCACAGGATAATGTAAAATTATTTTTTCTGGTTAACCTTAAAATGCCAGATTCTACTTTTGGTGGTGGATTAAACACTTCTGGTGGAACCGTAAATAAGTATTCGGCGTCATAAAAAGCCTGTACTAATACTGAAAGTATGCCATACACTTTACTGCCTTCTTTTTTACAAATGCGCTGTGCAACTTCTTTTTGAAACATTCCTGAAAACTCAGGAATTTGGTCACGCATCTCTAAGGTCTTAAATACAATTTGCGTTGAAATATTATAGGGGAAATTACCAATTATGGCGAAGGGCTCATTATTAAAGACCTCGTTTAAATTATACTTTAAAAAATCCTTTTCTATAATTCTTGGCGAAAGCGTTAAGTAATTGGCTTGTAAATACTCTACTGATTCGGTATCAATCTCTATGACATAGGTTGTTATCTCTTTTTTAAGCAAATATTTAGTTAGAACACCCATTCCTGGTCCAATTTCTAGCACATTTTTATAGCCCTTTAAAGATAATGTATCCGCTATTTTTTTAGCGATACTCTCATCTTTTAAAAAGTGCTGTCCTAAATGTTTTTTTGCTTTTATTTGATATTTGTTTGCCACGAATTCACGAATGTTTTTTTGCTTGAAGTGCGAAGATATGGATTCCCGTTTTCACGGGAAAGACAAAACTTACTTAAAAGTTACTGAATATTCATCAACTATTTCAAGTTCTGTTCTAAAAGCAAGTATTTTATCGGCAAACTTTGCTAGTCCTTCATTTCGTAATTTATCGGCATCAAACTTATAATAATTGTCTAAATCTTCACGAGACTTCGCTCTATATTGTACTGAATATGTTGTTCCTCCTAGCTCTTCATCTACTAAAACCTTGGTTAGTTTTGCATCAGTGAATTTTCCTGTAGCCAGTACTTGCGGAATGTGCGCTTTAATCCAAATAAGCCACTCATCATGAATACTTTCATCTACATTTATAGTAACGTTATAAATAATCATTTTTAAAATGTTTTTGCAAATAACAGGAGTTCTTTACCATCGTCAAAGGGAATTACCTTTTTTTCAAGGGTTAGTCCTAGTTTTTCTAATAATTTAATAGAATTGGTATTTATTGGGTCTGTTATTGCTGTGATTTTTTTTAAGTTGAATTTGTTTTTAGCCAACTTTATAATTTCTTTAGAAGATTCGTAGCCATAACCTCTTCCTTCATAGTCTGGCAAAAAGCCAAAACCTATATCTACATGTTCTAACTCTTTACGCTTTACAAGACCAACTACACCTATTGTTTTATTCTGCTCGTGTTTAAG
>JAADHG010000016.1 GCA_013151975.1 Chlorobiota bacterium
AAACCCGTTTAATAATGTTGGCAACAGGTATGCGAGCACCAATGGGTATAAAAGTATTTGGTCCAACACTAGAAATTATTGAAAAAGTAGGTTACGAATTAGAGACTATTTTAAAAGAAGTTCCTGGTGTAAATCCACCTACTGTTTTTGCCGATAGAGTTGTTGGTAAGCCTTATTTAGAAATTAAACTAAATAGACAAGCAATGTCTCGATATGGTTTAACTATCAAAGATATGCAAATGCAATTATCAGTTGCTATTGGTGGTAAACAATTAACAACTACTGTTGAAGGCAGAGAACGGTTTCCTGTGCGTGTACGTTATGCAAGAGAATTTAGAGATAATCCTGAAGACATTAAGAAAATATTAATTCCAACACCTGCTGGAGTTCAGGTTGAATTGGGTGAATTAGCATCTATAGAATACGTTAGAGGTCCTCAAGTAATTAAAAGTGAAGATACCTTTTTAACAGGCTATGTAATTTTTGATAAGAAAGAAGGATATGCTGAAACTAATGTTGTAGAAGACGCACAAGCACTTATTAAGTCTAAAATTGATTCTGGAGAATTTCAGTTACCTGCTGGTGTTACTTATAGATTTACGGGAAACTATGAAAATCAAATAAGAGCTTCCAAACGTTTATTGATAGTAGTACCAATTTCCTTAATTCTGATTTTGTTAATCTTATATTTTCAATTCAAATCGATTTTACCATCGCTAATGGTATTCTCAGGAATTTTTGTAGCCTTTTCTGGTGGTTTTATCATGATATGGTTATATGGTCAAGGTTGGTTTTTAAACTTCAGTTTTGCAGGAGTCCATATGCGAGACTTGTTCCAGTTACACACTATTAATTTAAGTGTTGCTGTTTGGGTAGGTTTTATTGCACTCTTTGGTATTGCAACAGATGATGGTGTAATTATGGGAACGTATTTAACACAGGTTTTTGATGAAGAAAAACCACAAACCATAAAAGACATAAGAACATCCGTATTACATGCTGGGGCAAAAAGAGTTAGACCTGCAATGATGACTGCCGCTGTGGCTGTTATAGCACTAATACCAGTATTAACCGCAACAGGAAAAGGAGCCGATGTAATGGTACCAATGGCAATTCCATCATTTGGAGGGATGCTGTTACAAGTAATGACCATGTTCGTTGTTCCTGTACTATACTGTATGTGGAAGGAACGCAGCTTGATTAATAAACTAAAAAGATCTAATGCATAAATTAAAAAAAATGAGAAAATATATTTATAAAATTCTTTTATTCAGTGCATTATTGATGTTTAGTATAAACATCTCTGGCCAAGAAAGTTTAAAGAATTATTTAGAAACTGCAGCTCAAAATAACCCTGGTTTAAAAGCCAAGTTTAGTAATTATATGGCTGCTATGGAAAAAGTACCTCAGGTAGGTGGTACATTGCCAGATCCTAGTTTTGCTTTTGGATATTTTATTCAACCAGTTGAAACAAGAGTTGGTCCACAAAACTGGAAATTTAATCTAGCTCAAAGCTTTCCATGGTTTGGATTATTAAGCGCAAAAGAAGATGTTGCCACAGAAATGGCAAATGCTAAATATGAAGTGTTTGAAAACGCAAAATCAAATCTTTTCTTTGAGGTTAAAACAGCCTACTACAACTATTACTTTATTGAAAAAGCAATAGAGATAACAGAAGAAAATATTCAAATACTTAACGTTTTTAAACGTTTATCCTTAGTTAAAATTGAAGCAGGTAAAGCATCAATAGTAGATGAATTACGTGTAGAGTTAGAGTTAAACGATTTAAGAAACCAATTAGCATTACTGGCCGACACAAAGCAGGTGTTACAAATAAAGTTTAATAACTTATTAAATACCAATACATCAGAAGTTATTGATGTACCTGAAACGTTATGGCAAGATGAACTGTCTATTAACAAACAAGCTGTTTTAGATAAAATTTACAGCTCAAACCACGAATTAAAAAGTATCGAGCATAAATTAAATGCTTTTGTTAATCAAGAGGTCGTAGCAAGAAAACAAGGTTTACCTAAGTTTAATATTGGTCTTGGTTACACTATTGTTAGCAAAAACTCAGGCTCTTCATTTTCAGATAATGGTAAAGATGCATTTTTATTTCCTTCCATAGGAATTAAAATACCATTGTACCGAAATAAATATAAAGCACTTATAAAAGAAGCTAAATATTTACAAGAAGCAGAGTTATCGAAAAAAGAAGACAAACAAAACACATTAACAACGGTATATGAAAATACCTTTAAAAATTTCAGTGATAGTGACAGACGCATTTTGTTAAACCAAAAACAATCTGAAATTGCTAAAAAAGTATTAGATGTTCTAATCACCTCATATTCTACTGATTCTAAAGATTTTGAAGAAGTTTTACGTATAGAGCGTCAATTATTAAAATATAAATTAGCATATCAAAAAGCATTAACCGATAAGAATGCAGCAACAGCGTTTGTTGAATATTTAATAGGAAATTAAAAAAATATAAAATGAAAAAATATAAGAATTATATTATAGGAGCCGGCATTTTAATTCTCGGAATTATATTAGGCAACATATTTTCTGGCGGAAGTTCAGAAGTAATAGTTAAAGATGGCGAACATGAATATGTTCAAGATCCTGTGACTAAACTGTGGACATGCGCAATGCATCCACAAATAAGAATGGAAGAACCAGGAAATTGTCCAATTTGTGGTATGGAGCTCATTCCTTTAGAAGAGTCTAATGACTCTTCAGAAAACATTGCTTCAAATGAAATTATAATGACTCCTGAAGCTATACAATTAGCAAATATTCAAACGTCTGTTGTAACCAAGTCTAATGCTAGTAAAGAGATTAGGTTACTTGGTAAAGTAAAACCTGACGAAAGAAGGTTGTATTCTCAAGTATCTCATATACCTGGCCGAATTGAGAGATTATATGTAAACTTTACTGGAGAAAAAGTATTCCGTGGGCAAAAAATGGTACGTATATATTCTCCTGATTTAATTACTGCACAAAAAGAACTTTTTGAAGCCATTAGATCTAGAGATATTTATCCTCAGCTTTATACAGCATCTCGTAATAAACTAAAACTTTGGAAACTTTCAGATAAACAAATTGATGCGATTGAAAAATCAGGGGTAGTAAGTGAACAATTAGATATTTATTCAGACTATTCAGGATATGTAATGAAACGTAATGTAGAACTTGGAGACCATATTATGGCTGGAAGCAATTTATTTGATATTGCAAATTTAAGCTCAGTTTGGATAATGTTTGAAGCTTATGAAGCAGACATTCCTTGGATTCATATTAATGATATGGTTGAGTTTACCATACAAGCAATTCCTGGTAAAGAGTTTAAAGGGAAAGTGACTTATGTAGATCCTTTTGTATCCTCAAACACAAGAGTTGCTAAAGTTAGAGTAGAACTAAAAAATCCAGGAAACAAACTATTACCCGAAATGTATGCTAGTGGGATTATAAACGCTAAACTATCTGGGGTAGAAGATGCCATTATGATACCAAAATCTGCCGTTCTTTGGACAGGTAAAAGAGGAGTTGTATATGTAAAAGTACCACATGAAAAAACAATTTCATTTGTGTATAGAGAAATTATTCTTGGTGAAGATCTAGGTGATTTTTATATCGTGAAAAATGGGTTAAATGAAGGTGAAGTTGTAGCTACTAATGGAGTGTTTAGAATTGATGCTTCTGCACAATTAATAGGTCAAAAAAGTATGATGAATCCTGAAGGAGGAAAAGTTAGTACTGGAGGTCATGCAGGAATGGATATGGGTGGAGATAGTGCAAGTGATATGGAAAACAAAGACAGCAAAAATGAAGACATGAGTAACATGGTTATGATAGATAAATCTAAAATTGACGCAAAATTTAAGCAACAATTAGGAAAAGTAGTAACTGAATATATCAAATTAAAAGACGCCTTTGCTGATGATAATTCAACTTTAGCTCAAAAGGAAGCAAAAAATGTAAAAAATTCTCTAGAGAACGTAGACATGCTTTTGCTACTTGGAGACGCACATAATGTTTGGATGAAGTCTCTTAAACCTTTAAAAGAGGCAGCTGCTAAAATTCAAAACTCAAAAGAGATAGGTACACAAAGAGATGCCTTTTTAATTTTAGGCAAACAGCTATCAGATGCCATAAGCACTTTAGGCATTAAAACTGAAAATGGACAACCACTTTACTTAGACTTTTGCCCAATGGCCGATAATAATAATGGAGGCTATTGGTTAAGTTTTGACAAAGAGATTAGAAACCCATATTTAGGAGGAAAAATGCCAACATGTGGAGAAATAAAAGCAACATATTAATTTATTAAATAGTTTCATTATGAAAGAAATAAAAGCATTTATACGACCAGAGAAGCTAAATAAGTTAGCTGATCATCTCAAAAAAGAAAAATTTTGCTGTTTTACTGTTTTTGAAGGAGAAGGCGTGGGAAAATACGCAGATCCTAAAACTAAATTCCCGAGTTTGAAACATCCTTTTTTACACAATAAAGTTGTTAAATTAGAAATTGTATGCGATAAAGAAGATGTAGATAACATTGTTAAAATCATTAAAGATTTTGCACAAACTGGAGAACCAGGAGATGGGTTAATCTATGTAAGTACCGTAGATCAAAAAATAAGAGTTAGAGATTAACAAGAACCAATTATAACGTTTAGATTAAAACTAAATACTATAATTGAAAACACTAAAATAAATAATTAATATAAAACCTAAAACAATGAAAAATTTAAAAACAACATTTAGCATTTTACTTTTCACAGTGCTAATTTCAACGGTATCATCTTGTAAAAATGATGCAAAAAAAGCAGACACAGATGGAGAGATGCAAACCATGGAAATGAATAAAGAAGGTATGGATCATGACAATAGCGATGGTCACCATGACAATGATGGAGAAGAAGCTGAAATGAGTCATGACAATAGTGATGGTCACCATGACAATGACAATGCAGCTTCAACAGATAGAGATATTGCAGCAAGTACACAAAAAAATGGTGCGACCTCTGAAATCATTGACAGTTATTTACAAATTAAAAATGCATTAGTTGCTGATGATAAAGATGGTGCTGCAAAAGGCGGCTCTATGATGCTTATGGCTTTTTCAAATTTTGATATGTCCCAATTAAATGAAGCACAACACAAAGAATATATGGAAATATATGAAAGCGCAAAAGAACAAGCAGAGCATATTGTAAAAAGTCCTATAGATCATCAAAGAGAGCATTTTGAAACAATGAGTACTGATGTTAATGATTTAATCACTCTTTTAGGCACAGACAAAACACTTTACTTAGATTACTGTCCTATGAAAAAGGTAAATTGGTTAAGTGAAACCAAAGATATCAAAAATCCATTTTATGGAAGCAAAATGATGACTTGTGGTAACATGAAAAAGCAAATTAATTAATAGCTTATTTAGGCCTGTAAGGTTTAAACTTGCCTGTCTTTGATAAGAATTCAGGAAATCTTACAGGTCTAATAATAAAAGTCGATATGAAGATTTTAAAAAAAATAGTAATCCTATTAATAATTGTTTTGATAGGCATTCAATTTGTACCAACTACATACAATACAAGTAATGAAGTTTTGGAAACAGATTTTACAAAAATTTATAACGCACCACAAAATATTAAAAACTTGCTAAAAACTTCATGCTACGATTGCCATAGCAACAATACAAATTACCCTTGGTATAGCAAGATACAACCAGGAGCTTGGTTTATGGAAAATCACATAAACGAAGGTAAAGAAGAATTAAATTTTAACACTTTTGGAGAATATTCTGGACGAAGAAAAAAAAGCAAACTAAAGTCAATAATTAGTCAAATAAGAGATGATGAAATGCCAATTGCTTCTTATGCTCTGGTACATAGAGATGCTAAACTTTCTGAAGAAGATAAAGCAATGATTACTAAATGGCTAAATAATATTAGAGAAAACCTAAAGTAAAACAATGCAAAGCAGTATTGAAATAGCAGTTAAAAATATGGTTTGCAACCGCTGTATAAAAGTGGTTAAAGAAGAACTGACTAAAAACAACATCAATTTTACATTTGTAGACTTAGGAAAAATATATATTAGCAAACCATTCACAAACCAAGAAAGCGATGCTTTAAAGCAAATTCTTAAAAAAGAAGGTTTTGACCTAGTTGAAGATAAAGAAGCAATAATTGTAAATAAAATTAAAGCGCTTGTAATAAAAAATATTCATCAAGGAAAAGAAAAGCCACAACACCAAAACTTCTCTGATTATCTTACTTCTAAAATTGGCATGGAATATTCTCACATGAGTAAACTGTTTTCAGAAATAGAAGGAAATACAATAGAACACTACATTATTGAACAACGTATAGAACGTGCCAAAGAATTTATTATCTATAATGAATTAACATTAAGTCAAATTTCTTACGAACTTAATTACAGTAGCCCACAACATTTATCAAGACAATTTAAACAAATTACAGGACTAACACCAACAGCATTTAAAAAGATAGGAGAACGTATAAAATTAGATAACATATAACCAAAATCATGCACAAAACTATCGCAAAACGATAGTAAATTTGATTTATAAATTATAAAGTACAACACTTTAAAAGTGTTTGTAAATTATTTAATAACTATAGTATTAACTTAAAACTTAAAATGATGAGAAATTTAAAACTGATTATTGGAACAGTAATAATTTTTGGTGGATTATTACTATTAACAAGCTGTAGTGACAATGTAAATATTGA